>CAXDQP010000049.1:0-10602 GCA_963991335.1 uncultured Flavobacteriales bacterium | reverse complement strand
ATGGTTGATTTTATCCCGGACAGAAACCTTAAATTTGACCATGCGGAAAGTACTGATCACTGGGGCGAATGGACAATTGGGGTCGCGGCTGAGCGAGGTTACTTTGCCCATTGCAGCCGAGATGGTGGTGTGCGATCGGTCAGAATTGGACATAACAGACGCAGCTTCCATTGAACGTGCGATCGGCAATCATCTGCCGAATGTGGTCATCAATGCGGCAGCGTATACTGCGGTGGATCGTGCGGAGGAGGAGGCTGAATTGGCGCATGCGGTCAATGCTTCGGGGGTTGCAAGTTTGGCTCAAACATGCGCTGCAAATGGCGTGGATTTGATTCACATCAGTACCGATTATGTCTTTTCCGGCGATCAAAATGAACCCTACCAAACGCAGCATACACCAGCACCGACAGGCGATTATGGCCGTTCAAAGTGGGAAGGGGAAAAGGCCGTGGCGCAAGCATTTGCAGGATCACCGCACGCTCAATTTTGGATCTTCCGAGTGGCCTGGCTTTACGACACTCGCGGGAACAATTTCGCGCAGACAATGATGCGGCTGGCGGCCTCGGGAAAGGCATTGAAAATTGTCAATGACCAATGGGGCGCTCCCACGGCGGCCGGGCCATTTGCTTCATTGCTCATGGAAGTTGCCCAAAATTCGAAATTGCTCGAAGCAGGAACATGGCATTACGGGACGTCAGGTCCCACCACTTGGTTTGATTTTGCCCAGGCCATCTTTGAGTCTGAAAAGTTGGTTGTTGAGGCAACTCCTTGCGGCACAGAGGAATATCCCACGCCGGCAAAACGACCCGCCTATTCCTACTTGGATCCCAATCCGCTGATGCAGGCACTTGGCCGCAAGCCGGAACATTGGAAAGATCAAATGAATCGCGTTTTTCAAAAGAATTAGAACATGGATGGAGAAGCATTGAAAAATCATGCGCGTGAACGCGCCACAGCCTGGACAGCGAGTCTATACGACGCGGATACGCGCGCTCGGGTACAGCAGATGATCGACGCCAATGGAGAAGATCTCGTGGAATCATTTTACACGGATCTAGAATTTGGAACGGGGGGGCTGCGTGGGCTCATGGGACCGGGAACCAATCGCATGAATCCGTATACAGTGGCGCAGGCAACGCAAGGGTTGGCGCAATACGTTTTAAAGGCAAAACCCCAAGGTGCGCGCGTGGCCATCGCCCACGATTCAAGGAATGGCAGCCCGGAATTTGCACGTGTTGCAGCTGAGGTGTTGGCCGGCAATGGAATCGAGGTGTATTTGTTTCCCGCACTGCGGCCAACCCCCCAATTGTCATTTACGGTTCGGCATTTGGAGTGTACCTCAGGCATTGTGATTACGGCAAGTCACAACCCCAAAGAATACAACGGCTACAAAGTGTATTGGAATGATGGCGGCCAGATTGTGCCGCCACATGATCACGCGATTATTGAAGAAGTTCGGGGAGTAGCAGGACCCCATGCTGTGAAATGGGGAAAGGACGAGGATTCACAAAGCCGCATCAAGATTACGGATGCCGCAACAGACGAGGCCTACTTTCAAACGGTCACCGACTTGCGAATGGACTCCGACTTGATTGAAAACGGATCGAATTTGCCCATTGTCTATACACCGCTGCATGGAACGGGGTCGGTTTCGGTGATTCCTGCATTGGCCAAAGCAGGCTTTCGAAATGTGCATATCGTGGAAAGCCAGCGCGAACCCGATGGGAATTTTCCAACGGTGCACAGCCCCAATCCAGAAGAAGGCGCGGCATTGTCTGCAGCCATCGAACGGGCCAAGGAGGTCAACGCTCTGCTCGTGCTGGGCACCGCCCCCGATGCGGATCGAGTTGGAATCGCTGTGCCGGATGCAACAACCGAAGGAGGTTGGCGACTGCTCAACGGCAATGAAACCGGAGCCTTGTTGGTGGATTATGTGGTAAGTGGGCGCGCCGCAAACGGCACATTGCAGCCGGGGTATGACTTCGTTGCCAAGACTATTGTTACGTCAGATTTGATGGCGGTGATTGGAGCATCAGCCGGGTTGGATGTGCACGAAACGTTGACTGGATTTAAGTGGATTGCCGCTGCGATTCGAGAACAAGAAGGCAAGGGTAAATTCGTCGTTGGAGGAGAGGAAAGCTACGGCTACATGATTGGCGATGCGGTCCGCGACAAGGATGCGGTCGCTGCTGCTTGCATGATTTGTGAGATGGCGCATGCCGCTCAGCGCGAAGGCTTGGACATGCTGGGACGACTGGAGCGAATTCACCGCACCCACGGCGCCTTTTTGGAGGCCTTGGTCTCCCAAACGAAGCAAGGCCGTTCGGGCAAGGAAGAGATTGCCCGAAAAATGCAAACTTTCCGTTCGAATCCGCCTGCGGAATTGGGCGGTGAACGAGTGGTGGAATTGCGGGATTATCAGTCCCAAGTTCGAACAAATTTAGTGGATGGAACGTCCAATGATATTCCATTGCCCTCGTCCAATGTGATTCAGATGATCACAGAACGAGGTTCGATTGTAACGGCTCGACCGAGCGGCACGGAGCCCAAGATCAAATTCTATTTTTCGGTGCGAATGGAAAAAGAAGTGTTGGCGACTCACTCGGATTATGCTGAGGCGATGAAGGGGCTACACCACCAAATCGAGTCGCTGAAGTCTTCGCTGGGTGTGAGCTGAAGGGATTAGGGGGCCGCGCTTTCGAGGCGATCGATTCCCTCTTCGACTTTGTCCTGAAAGCGCTCTACTTCTTCGTGCATGCGGTCTCGAATCTGATCCCAGGGCGTGGATCGGTTCATTTCTGGAATGACCCATTCCACGGCTGTTTCCACGGACGGATAAAGGGCGGATTCCTCGGCTGCTCCTGCAGGAAGCCAGTTGCGTTCCCCGAAAACGCCATCAAGTGCAAAGGTTGCAATGGACAACAACAGAACCATTTGGAAGGCGCCGAGGGCCATTCCGACCAGTCTGTTGATCAATCCAAGGGCGGTGAGGTCGGCCATTTTCTCAATGAGTTTGGCGAGGAAATGCACACCAATTACAACTAAAATGAAGGTCAAAATGAATGCTGTCAATTGCACGCTGGTTTCCGACCAATTGACTTCGTTGTTGAGCCAATTGGCCAACCCCTCTGATCCGTGAAAACCAGCGAAGGTGCCAGCGACGAGCGCAATGAGGGAGGCGATTTTGACAATGAATCCTTTTTGGAATCCACGGAATAAGGCCCACGCAAGGGCAACTCCGATGATGGCATCCAGTGCCCCGATTTCGCTCATGTTCATGATTCGAATGTAAGGCCTTGACTCCTGCTTACCTTTGTTGACATGCAAATTTCTCCTTCCCTTGTTGTTCGTCTTGCGACGCCAGAAGACATGCCTGCAGTGCATGCACTCATTGTGGAACTTGCCATTTATGAACGCGCAGGGGATGAAGTGGAAACAACAGTGGATCAGCTGACGCAAGATGGTTTTGGTCCGAACGCCATCTTCGAATTGTTCGTTGCGGAGTGGGAGGGAATGTTGGTAGGCATGGCGCTTTGGTACACGAAGTACAGCACGTGGAAAGGAAAATGTGGTTTTTTAGAAGATCTCGTGGTCCGGGACGCCTACCGGGGAAAAGGGATCGGTCAATCTTTGTTCGAGGCCGTGGCTCGGGAATGTGCTGAGCGGAATTTCGGCAGAATGGAATGGCAGGTCTTGGACTGGAATGAGCCGGCCATCGGGTTCTATAAAAAATTGGGAGCAACGCTGGACGCGGAATGGCTCAATGGCAAATTCACGCGCAGCGGTTTGCAGCGTTTCCGAACGCATCCGTGAGTGTAAGCTGGAAAATAAACCGGAAAGGGCAGGGCGCTAATACTCGTCCTCGTTGAAGAAAAAATCTTCCTTGCTGGGGTAATCAGGCCAGATATCTTCGATGGTCTCAAAGGCATCTCCCTCATCTTCAAGCTGCTGCAAATTTTCTACAACCTCAAGCGGCGCGCCCGTTCGCATGGCGAAGTCGATTAACTCGTCCTTGGTTGCTGGCCAAGGCGCGTCTTCTAAGTAGGATGCTAATTCGAGTGTCCAATACATTCTGCTGTGCTTGAGCGCGCAAAAATAGAAGAATCGCGATGAGATGCAAGTATAGATGGAGGTATCGCAGGAAAATGGTTCAGTTGAAGTCAGAATTGGCTCAATTATCCGATTTCCAAGGGATTTCATCGACGTTCAATTCCATATGCAGGTGTCGACTCCACATGAAAAACACGTCGCTCAAACGATTCAGATACGGTAGGATTCCATCAGGAACATCCGCATGCCGAGCCAAGGTAATGACCCTCCGCTCCGCTCGCCGACACGTGACGCGGCAAACATGGCAAGCGGAAATGGCCGGATGCCCTCCGGGCAACAGAAAATTTTTGAGTTCTGGCAATGCTTGATTGACCTCGTCCATCCACGCTTCCATTTCTTGGACGCGTTGTTCAGGGATTCTTGGAAGATGCTGCGCCATGGCTTCATCCGTAGTGGCAAGGTGACTTCCCAAAGTAAACACGTCAGATTGCAGTTTTTGGAGCCACGCCACACTTTTGGAATCAGCATTGAATCCATCGGTCGAACACAATGTGCCCATGGCGGCATTGAGTTCATCCAACGTGCCGTATGCTTCAATTCGCATGTCGTCTTTGTTCAGGCGTTGTCCTCCAAAAAGGGAAGTGGTACCGTCATCACCGGTGCGGGTATAAATGCGCATTTATCAATCTTTCTGTGTTGCAAGCTACGAACCCCGGCCCAGAAGATTAACTTTGAGCGGGCAATGTGGTGACGCTGTGTCGCGACATAGGCACCGGCAAATCAAACGCTTTTATTTGCGCAAAACGATGAACGACCCGGACTTGAAGCAACAACGATACGATGAAGCGTACATGCGCATGGCGACCGAATGGGCGCAATTATCGCATTGCTCGCGCAAGCAAGTGGGAGCCCTGATTGTCAAGGATCGCATGATCATCGCGGACGGATTCAATGGTTCGCCTACGGGCTTTCCAAATGTGTGTGAAAACGATGCCGGCGAAACCCATTGGTATGTGCTGCATGCGGAAGCCAATGCCATTACGAAGTTGGCCCGCTCCAACAACAGTGCAGCCGATGCAACCTTGTACATCACGCTGTCTCCATGCCGCGAGTGTGCCAAATTGATCCATCAGGCAGGCATCAGTCGATTGGTGTACCGCAACGAGTACAAGGACATTCAAGGATTGACATTTTTGAAGCAAGCAGGGGTGGAATTGGTCCACCTCGAACAACCGGGAGCGTAAAGCGGTTACAATCTGAGTCAGTCCATGGAACCCTCATTGCCTCGCAACTCATCCCCCAAAGCAGCCCCATCCTGGCAGCCGCTTGCGTTCGCGGTGGTTTTGATTCTAGGCGTTTGGATTGGACTTCTTTCGGGAGGAGAGTCAAAAGGAACGTTTGCGCCAGGATCTCCCCGCAGCGCGCTGAATGGCGTGTTGGACCGGGTGGAACAAACGTATGTTGATCCGGTCATGCGCCAAGAGCTCGAGCAGATTGCGCTGGAGGCGGTACTGAATGAACTCGATCCGCATACGCTGTTTTTGTCTGCTCAAGAATTGGCGGACATGGCCGAACCCATGGAGGGAAACTTTGAAGGAATCGGTGTGGAATTTATCATTCAGGAGGATACGCTGATGGTGGTTGCGGCTATTCCAGGTGGTCCAGCTGAAAAAGCAGGGGTCCGTGCAGGAGATCGTATTTTGGAAGTGGACTCCGTCAGCATTTCTGGCCCGGAGTTGGACAACCGCAAGGTGATGGAATTGTTGAAGGGACCTAGGAACACCAAAGTGAGGGTGGGTGTGCCTCGCGGAGAAGGGTTGAAGCACATCTTGTTGAAAAGGGATCGAATCCCCATTCATAGCGTCGTGTCCGACTTTGCCGTTGACTCGGATCGGGGGTACATCAAAATCGTTCGATTCGCGCAAAACACTGCAGATGAATTTGAGGAAGCGATGGCGCGGCTTGACGAGGCGGGTTTGAGCCAGGTAATTATTGATTTGCGGGGCAACGGAGGTGGATACTTGAATGCAGTCGTGCCCATGGTTGAATCGTTTCTCAAGAAAGATCAATTGGTGGTTTACACCGAAGGCGAGCATGTCCCAAGGCGGACCTACAAGGCACGCCGCGATGGACGTTGGATGGATTGGGATGTCGCCGTTTTGGTGGACGAATCGTCAGCCTCTGCGAGTGAAATCTTTGCCGGCGCCATCCAAGACCAGGACCGTGGGGTTATTGTGGGGCGAAGATCCTTTGGCAAGGGCCTGGTCCAAGAAGAGTTTTCCATTTCCGATCTAGGCGCACTGCGATTGACGGTAGCCCGGTTTTACACCCCCACAGGCCGCGCCATTCAAAAACCTTACGGCACAGAGGTGGATTACGGAGATGATTACTTCATGCGCTACGAACGCGGTGAGTTGTTTGTAGAGGATAGTATCCTCCAAGTGGACGCTGATTCGCTGACGTTTCGAACCCCAATGGGAAAGATTGTCAAGGGCAGAGGAGGAATTACACCGGACGTATTTGTGCCCTTGGACACCTCAGGAATGTCCAGCTTCATGTCTGAATTGAGCTGGTCGGGCGTCTTACGGGATGCCGCATTTTCTTTTGTCGATGAGCACCGATCAGAGTGGTTCGAGAGCGGAGTGGAAGCGGCCAATCCGGACGATTGGAGGGCAGTGGGCTGGGATCATGTGATGGCAGCGGCGAAGGAAAATGACATTGAGATTCCGATCCTCCGACCGTCTGAGCGTCGGTCATTGGAGCAACGATTTGCCTCTCAAGTCCTTCGAAATGCCTTCGGCGAGTCGGTGTTTCATCAGTATTCCGTCCAATTCGACGAAGAATTCAAAAACGCCATAAATTGGCTGCAGCACACAGATGAGATGGTCATCATCGATGGTCAATTATCTTTGGGACACAACAACAACAATCATTAATACACAATACCATGGCTTTTGAACTACCCACACTGCCTTACGCCTACGATGCACTCGAACCTCACATCGATGCACGAACGATGGAAATCCACAACGGAAAGCACCACGCCGGCTACACAAGCAAGTTGAACGCTGCCATAGCGGGCACGGAAATGGAAGGAAAATCCATCGAAGATTTGCTCGCACAGCACGCGGATCATGCAGGCGTGCGAAACAACGGAGGAGGCTTTTACAATCACAGCTTGTTTTGGAGCATCATGTCTCCGAATGGTGGGGGAACCCCCAGCGGTGCTTTTGCTGCGGCCATTGATTCAGACTTCGGAGGCATGGAGCAATTTCAACAATCCTTTGCGCAAGCAGCAGCTACGCGATTCGGATCAGGTTGGGCTTGGCTTTGCGTCAAGAATGGAAAATTGGAAGTGTGTTCTTCGGCAAATCAAGACAACCCCCTCATGGATGGTGTTGGCTGCGGAGGAACGCCCATTTTGGGATTGGATGTTTGGGAGCACGCCTATTACCTGAACTATCAAAACCGACGTCCCGATTACATTGCGGCATTCTTCAATGTGATTGATTGGAACGCGGTTGGGGAACGTTTCAATGCGGCTCGCGGGTGAAACCACACCTGATTCTTGTAGCCGGTGGAACCGGAACGCGCATGCAACAACCGGTTGCAAAGCAATTCATTTTGTTGAAGGGTCGACCGCTCATGTGGTGGACCCTTCAGCGCTTTCGGGAGGCTTTGGGCAAGGAGTTGGAAGTGGTGCTGGTGTTGCATGAAAGTTTGGTGCAGCCCTTCTACGACTTGGAAGAAAAACACGGAGCTGCGGGGGTGAATCAAGTGATTACCGGAGGAGCCGAGCGCTGGCATTCGGTGTTGCACGGCCTTAATGCACTTCCGGATATGGGGGTTGTTGGCATCCATGATGCCGTGAGGCCTTTCGTGTCAGTGTCTACCATTCTGGATTGCTACCAAACGGCAGCTGCTTCGGGATCAGCGGTCCCTGTTGTACCCGTCAAGGACAGCATTCGTGAGGTGCACGGTGCGGGATCACATGCAGTAACTCGGGATCGTCTGCGCGCGGTTCAAACGCCACAATGCTTTGATATTCAGCTGCTCAAATCGGCGTACGACGCAGGGTACCGCGAAGAATTCACAGATGATGCCAGCGTATTTGAATACGCGGGACATTCCATCCATTTGGTTGAAGGGGATTTCCAAAACATCAAGGTCACTACGCCCGAAGACTTGCTGATTGCCCGTGCTTTCGTAGAAGGGTTTTCAGAAGACTGATCTGCAAACGGGATGCCTTTCTGGCCATTTTGCGTTGCTGCGTATCCACCGGATGCCATATACACCGATGGCCAAGGCCACCGCGGCGAACAAGTAATCGCCCCATTCCCAGGGACCACTCGCGTTCATCTCTTCTTGGATAAATGCCTCGCCGTATATCGCGGCCATGACGATGGCTCCTGCGTTGTTGAAGAAATGCGCGGCAATGGCAGGCCAAAGGCTGCCGCTGTAAACCACCAAATAACCCAGGCCTGCGCCAATGACCATGCGCGGCAGAAAACCATGGAATTGCAGGTGGATGGCACTGAACAAAAAGGCGCCCATCCACACCCCTGCGTGAATGTTATTGGTCCAGCGTCCTGTGAGCGGCTGGATGATGCCACGAAACGCAAACTCTTCGCAGATGGCGGGAAGTAAAGCTACGGTCACGAGAGTGGCAGGAAATTGCCACGCGGCATCAAACGTGAGCAGCGATGCGGTTACTTCGGCCGCTACAGCTTCGTAATGGTTAATGGCCGCTGCGAGTGCATCGGGCATGAATTGAAGCAGCCATCCATTGGCTCGAAACGTGAGGTCGATGAGCGGTTGAACCGCCCACGCCATGGCGAAAGCAGAAAGCCACCAGCCGGTTTTGGGAATGGCGAGTTGAAGAAAGGTACGGCCGGCGAAAAGTTTGTGTGCAAACCATGCCATCAGGCCAAACGAAAGCAATTGATTTACCCCATTGATGATGAGGTTGTAGATTTTGCCTTCATCCGATGCGGCGTCATTGGCGAAAGCCAATGCCTCTTCTACCGAATGACCCTGCAAGGCCGCGAGCGCAGCAAATCCAGCGCCCGATGCCAGCGCCATTCCTACCAGCACCATGCAAAAAAAGAAAATCAGTTGCCCAAAAGGGTGCATTGTTTGAAAGGCGGTTCGGATCATGGTGTAATTTTGCAATCGGAGGTTTCCGGTCCGCAAGTTCGTGGATTGATAGGAAATGTCCACCTGAAAAAAGAACATGGTCCGGATTGCCGACATCGACATTGCAGAATTCCCATTGCTTTTGGCGCCCATGGAGGACGTGAGTGATCCGCCTTTTCGAGCGCTGTGCAAAAAGTATGGAGCGGATTTGATGTACACCGAATTCATCAGTTCAGAGGGGTTGATTCGCGATGCCGCCAAGAGCCGAGCCAAGCTGGATATTTTCGAGTACGAACGACCGGTGGGAATTCAAATTTTCGGCAGTGAGATTGAATCGCTGCGCCAGGCAACGGCAATCACAGAGCAAGCTGGGCCAGATCTCATCGACATCAATTACGGTTGCCCGGTGAAGAAGGTCGCGTGCAAAGGGGCCGGTGCTGGGATTTTGCAAGACATTCCCAAAATGGTCGCCATGACCAAAGAGATTGTCAACAGCACTTCGCTTCCGGTAACGGTCAAGACCCGCTTGGGGTGGGATGACCAATCCAAGTTCATTGTGGAAGTTGCAGAGCGCCTTCAGGACGTCGGAATCAAAGCGATTAGCATTCATGGCCGCACCCGCGCACAGATGTACAAAGGGGAGGCCGATTGGAGCCTCATTTCCCAGGTGAAAAACAATCCTCGGATGCACATTCCTGTATTTGGAAACGGGGACATCAATTCACCTCAAAAAGCGGTGGAGTACAAAGAGCGTTACGGGATTGATGGGATCATGATTGGCCGGGCGAGCATCGGGGCACCGTGGGTGTTCCGCGAAATCAAACATTTCATGGCCACAGGCGAAATCTTGGAATCGCCGGACATGAGCGAACGGGTTGCGGTGGCCCGCGAACACTTTGACAAAGGGGTCGAATGGAAAGGAGAACGATTGGGAATCGTTGAAATGCGGCGACATTATGCGAATTACTTCAAAGGATTGCGGGATTTTAAATCGCATCGATTGGACCTGGTGACCTTGGACGAAGTGGATGCAATTCGAGATAAATTGGACGTGTTAGCGACGATGCCTTTCGAGAAAGCCCCTTGAGCCTATTCGATTGGAGTGCAATCACACGAATCGGTGGACCAGGTTCCGCACCATCCAGCCCGAACCGATGCCGCCAATGATCACCACGATGGTCAATGTGCCCAAGACATCCATTGTTTCGAGGGCTACGGGATAGGAGGGAATCACCGAGCCGTGGAGTTTCACCCAGCCATAGTGCTGCTGGCCGAGAACCAAAAGAATGCCCGCGATGGTGCCGATGACCCCGCCGATGGTATTGATCATGACTCCTTGCAAGGCGAAAACCTGTTCCAGTCTCCAGCCCGAAAGCCCCATGGCATTGAGCACTTCCATGTCTTGTCGTTTGTCCA
>CAXDQP010000048.1:0-10609 GCA_963991335.1 uncultured Flavobacteriales bacterium | reverse complement strand
GTGTAAACAAAGCCAAAGTAGCTGAGGATTGCATTGTAACAGAAGCCGATCTCATCAGCGGAAAGCACATTTTGTTGCAACGCGGCAAGAAAAACTACTTCCTGGTTCGTTGCACCTGACGGTCAATCGATGGCCATCAAATTGCACCCGCGGACTTCCGCATGGTCATAACGTCCGAGTACCTCGAACGCCCCGTCCTGGCGTCGCCGTCCGATGTCACTTGTCGCTAGAAAGGCACAAGTGCTCACATTTGCCAAGTCGATGATGTGAATACGGCCTTGCCTTCCTTCCTTTGCCCAACCCTTGGGATCATTCAGTGCGCCCATTTTGACTTCCATCCAAGGAGGGCATTGAAAGAAACCTTCTTCATCAGACCACGCTTGTGAAAGCAATTCCGTCATACCGTATTCACTCCCTACCGGCCGGCCTTGCGTCAAAAAGGACAACGCGTCATGCAATTCCGCTCGAATGCGTTCTTTTCCTTGCCCCTTCATTCCACCTGTCTCAATCACATGAATCGGCAGACTGAGCCAGGCCGGGGAATCCTTTTGCCGCTTCAAACGATCGACCCAGGACAACAGAGCATGGGTCACACCAACAATGTAAATGGGTCGTTTCAATGGCGTATCGTTCTGCCACAGCAGATTCAATTGGCGTTCCAACGCCTCAAAATCGCGAAGAAAAAACCAACTTTCTGGGTCTTCCTGTCCCATCTTTTGCATGAAATACTGGACCATGTGCACCAGCGATGAATTGTTCCTTTCCAAGTAGCCGGGCAACAGCCCAACGAAGTGCGGCCGTTGGCTCCAACCACAAACCAAACACTCAAATCCACTGGCCGCCACCTCATTATACCAATCCAAATCGTCGATGTGATGCTGGGAAGGACTTGAACCGATAGTGCCGGAACTGGCAAAAATGTGGGCATCCTGGTTCGAAGATGGAAAGACTGAAACCCGCTGCGTTTGATACAATTCTACCGGTAAAAAGGGGATTTCATCAATTGTACTAACGGACGCAGGGTCCAATTCCATAAGCTCCATAAATCGGCGGTAAACGGGATTGGCTTCTGCTTGAAAACGAAACAAGTCGAGGGTAAAATCAAGCCATGCAACTGAACCTGCCCTCTCGTGGGCAGCATCCCTCAGACTCCGGAAGCGATTTCGAAAATTCGCCACCGCAGCCAACAACTCTTTATCCTTTAGCAAGATTTCACGCATGGGTTTCATCCCTGCGAAATTCCGGATTGATTAGCTTTGAACCTACCGTAATCACGATTTTATGAAAATCAAGTTCCAATTGGCCTCCATTGCGCTCGGATGCGCGACTGCATTCGGGCTTTCTCGTTGCCTTCCCGAGCCAAATCTTCCGGACAACCCGTTGATCGAATTTCAATCGTTCGAACTCAACCCCGATGGGAGCCGTGAACTCGTGATTGCGTTCACGGATGGAGATGGAGATGTTGGCCTCTCACAAGGAGACACGCTGCCCCCTCATTTTTGTGCGGCGTGTGATTATCACTACAATCTGAAATGCGAGTACGAAGAGCTGCAAGATGGCGAATGGGTTCAATTCGATCTCGACCCCGCTGCTGGCCAGATTCCTTTCTATTACCGCGTTCCAAAAGCTGCGCCAACCGGGGACAATCCTGCCTTGGATGGAACGATTGCCATCGCCATGAATTCTTGGAGCCTGAACAGCCCTTATGACTCATTGCGGTTTCGAATCACCTTGTTTGACCGTTCACTCAATGCGTCGAATGAGACGTATACCAATGTGGTTCTCAAGCCTTGAGCGGAGCTAACACCTTAAGACTTTGAAGCATCAAAAAAGGCGCCCCCATCTTGGGAGCGCCTTTTCTCATTATTTGAATGAACGTTCTTCCCTTATTCTGGGCAAGAAGTGCCGAATTCTGGGAGGAATTGAAGAAGGTCAGAGGTGGTTACCAATCCGTCTCCGTTCAAATCCGCAGGGCAATCATCCGTGAAATCGAACACACATGTCCCGTTATCCATCGTGAATGCTGCGTCGTAGTTGGTCGCGTCGGTGTACATACAGCCTTGGCACTCGTACGTGCAAGATTCGTCATCGAAAAATGCACCCGCGGCGTAGTTGCAAGCAGAGGCATCCGTGCAACCAAAGGCGGAAGAATTCGGAGCACCCGGTGTTCCGTTATCGACCCAGCTCGCCTGCCAGTTGTCCGCATCGTCATTGTTGAGGTCCGTTTGAATCAATTCCAACGTCGAGCAACCTCCATCAGGAGACTGAACCAACACGTTGCCCAAAACAGCAACCGTTTGCGAAGGCCATGGAGCCGCATCATCGTAGTCAACGGCATCCAATAGGTTACCAAATCCATCTTCAAAGCTCACCGATTCTCCACAGATGGAGAAGTTGCCCAATTCCATATGGAACACTTGAACACCCAAATCCGCATAGTTGGCTGTCCCCGCATCCGAAACCGTCATCAGGAAGTATTCCCCTGGAGCAACCGTAGTCCCTTCTGGGAAGACATACCCCAATTGAGGTTCTCCACTGGCAGAATTATAAAATTCAAATCCACCCAAGTCGATGGTTTCATCATCTCCTACATAGATCTCAACGAACTCAAAATCAAAATCATCGCCTTGCGCTCCGCAAGGGTTGTAGTGAATCTCGTTAATTGTTAGGTCAGGAAGTGTGAAGTAACAGTCTTCGTTGGTGGCGTTGGTCACACCTTCCTGATAATTGAATGCCGCAGGATCGTCGCAACCCGAGATGATGCAAGAGCCATCATCAATCGTCGCTCCAGCATCGTAGTTGTCGGCTGCTGGATTCGTGCAGCCGGGTGCATCAATGCAAGTCCCATCGTCTTCCTGAGCATACGCATCATAGTTGCTGAAGGTCGCCGTGGTGCAACCCAATCGGACTACGTCAGCGTTGTCGCGGGGCAGCAACTTCCAAGCGCCGTAAGCGTAGAAATTGGCTCCTACGACACGGTACGATCGTCCTTCTTCCAAAAGTGGAACAAACGTCGTCCCATCGTTGGTCAATGAATCGCCGATAGCGTCATAGCCCACATCGTCAATGACGCCAATGCCTGTGCCCGCGTCAAGATGCCATTCACCGTATCCCGCATCAGCACTCACACAATCACCTGTCATGCTGATCAAAACGCATTCCCATTGCTCATCGTTGATGGCAGATGGATCGAGAATTTCAGCAGCCGGCAGGGCATTTCCAGAAGAAAGCACTTCGGGGGTAGCCGCCTGGATTTGACGCAACCCATAAACTTCAGTAACGTTTCCGAGAACGGAGACCTCATCTCCTACCATCACACCGTCACCAATGACCCAAATCGCTGAGTTGGGACCGGTTCCGTCTTGAATGACGTAGGAAGGATTATTCGACAATCCGCCGGTTGGTGGATATACGGCGGTCACAATTCCAGAAGTGAGCATCTGACCGCTCAAAGCACCGGACTGAATCTCCTGAATGGTGTAGCTGCTGATGTAAATGCATGAACCGTCATCGGAAGTTGCATCCATGTCATAGTTCACAGCGAAAGGATCTGTGCAACCTCCTGTTGAAGCCGCACAAGAGCCCGAGAATGTGTGCATGCCCAAATCTGACCAATCGTTTTGATCCAGAACAATCCACTCAGAATCAAAGGCATTGGTTCCCGCAGACATGGCCCAATCGCCATCATTTCCCGTGTACACAAACTCGGTTCGGACCAACGTGTGATCTTGAGTTCCATTTGTTACCCCTGCAACATCCCATCCGGTTCCCGGGTCCAACCCAAATTCTCCCACGGCATCCATCAACAAGGTGTCTGCATCGAAGAGGCCATAAGCGTCATCACCATTGGACAAATACCCATGCGTCAAATCTGCTTGGGCCAAAATGAGGGAATCCGCTGAAGGGTGAGCAATGATGTAGAATCCACCCGCAGCAATGGATGCTGACGCAGGGAAATTCAAGAAATACTCTGGCGCAGTTGGACCATTGTTTCCACAACCGTTTCCGCAGTTGCCAATGAGGTATTGCCCCAAAAATACGGTCGACGCTGTAGGGTTGTAAATTTCTAAGTACTTGTTGTTTGAACTGCCCTCTGCATACTCTGAGAAGAAAATCTCACAAGACTCCCCGGAGAATTCACAAGAACCGTCATCGATGCCGGCCCCAGCATTGTAGTTCGAAGCGCCACTGCTGGTGCAACCATAAAGAAGTGCATCTGCCTCAGAGCGAGGTTGAATTTTGAAATTGCCAAAACTGTAATCCAAAGGACCTGTTACCTGCCATGTACTTCCCGCAGCAACATTGCCCGTTCCAATCGCATCATAACCGCGATCGTCCACCCGGCATTCACCCGAGCTATCATCTACTCCCCACTCACCATAACCGAGGTCTGCATTGCTCACGTCCGCTGTGACCTGAACCAAAACGCCTTCCCACTCTTCCCCTGCAGCAACGACTGATGTAGCCAAAAGCTCTGGCGTTGGCAAGTCAGAACCTTGCGCTTGGATGACAATAGAAGGGCTTGCCAATTGAGTCAAGCCATTGTACTCGGAAACCGTTCCGGTCACTTCCACCAAATCGCCAACTGTGACAGCAACGTTGGGACCGTACATCCAAATTCCACTATAAGCACCTTGACCATCCTGCATACTCACCAATTGCCCAAAGACACCGGTGATCACACCATTCGTCACAACTGTTTGACCCGTGTAAGTATCCGTCAATTGGCCCTCCTGAATGGTCGCAATGGCAGTCGTCGTCACCTCGAGGCAAGAGCCGTCGTCGTAATCTGCGGCTTCATTGTAGTTGGGAGCTGCAGGTGCTGTGCAACCTCCTGTTCCAACGGTGATGGTTCCAACCATCCCCAGTTGTGCGTGGCTGCCCACACTGCAATCGTAATTGTAAACGCCTGGTACGTTGAACGTGTGGCTGCCGATGCAGACTCCTTCTGGATTGCCCACTACAGGTGAGAAGAAGAAATCTTCCGGATTGCCAAATGGTTCACCAGTAATCGTGTTGGTGAGGCCATTTGCATTGTGCGTTCCACCCACATTTTCCCAAACCACCGTGACACCAGGCTCAATGCTCAAGTTTGCGGGATCGTAATAAAGACTTCCTGTTGTTACAACGACACCGTCGACATTGCATGCATTATCAAATGTGCATGATCCGTCATCCGTTGTTGCCGCTTCGTTGTAGTTCGAAGCATTTTCATTGGTGCATCCAGGAACGGCTGCACCGCATGTGCCGGTGAAGTCGTGTGCGCCGACATAATCCCAAGTATTCGCATCGTAAACAATCCATTGTGAATCATCAGCATTTGTGCCTGCAGAGGCTGCCCAGTCGTATCCAATGCCCTGTGTTACAGATGATTTACGGACAAGGGTGTGATTTGCGGTTGCCTCTGAAACTCCTGCAACATCCCAACCACTGCCTGGATCCCCTTCAAAATTTCCAATAATATCGATAAAGGAATAGTTGTCCTCGGTACCAAGCACCAAGGCATATGAGTCGTCGCCATTGAAGAAAGCACTCCCTGTCTGATCGGTTTCCACGATAACTTGAGCATCACTGCCTCCATTCGCCCAAACGAAAACATCGCCTGGATTGATTGTCGCCCCTTCATTGAATGTGTTCCAGTATTCATGCACCCCAACGGTGGACGGTGCATTTGCAGTTGAGGCAATAGCATAGGCCGTCAAATCAATGGCCTCATCGGTGGCATTGTATAATTCCAGGTATTTGGTATTACCGCCGTCAGATTCGGAATACTCAGAAATAAAAAGTCCGCATTGGGCAAACATTCCGGATGTGAATCCAAGGAACGCCATTGCCAAGAGCAAATTTAGTGAACGCATAATGTGAGATTTGGTGTTACAAGTTTCGGATGCAAGCTACCTAAAACTCGACAAATCAGGGCATTCTGTGGATAAATATGGTAAAACGTTAACCCTACGGATGCATTCACAACAGCAAATCAGGCAGGCAATTGGCGGAAAGTATGGCGATGATGTGGGGTAATCCCATGACTGACAATGGCTTGACGGTGGCTTTTCGTAGGATATCCCGCATTGGAATCCCAGCCATACTGCGGATGTTGCGCATGCAGCGACATCATGGCCTCATCCCGATGCGTTTTCGCCAAAACACTTGCCGCTGCAATCGAAGCAAATCGACCATCACCTTTGATAAAGCATTCGTATGGAGGCAATCCATCTTCGGTTACAAAATGATTCCCATCGATGAGCATAAATTCCGGAGTCACAAGGAGCTGTTTGGTCGCTTCACGCATTGCCTTCAAGGAGGCCTGAAGAATATTGATCTGATCAATCTCGGCAGGCGACACATGAGCAACAGCCCAAGCGACGGATTCCGATTCAATTCGAATGCGCAAAGCATCACGCACCTTTTTACTCAGTTTTTTGCTATCGTCCAATATCCCTTCACGGACCAATTGCACTGCAAATGCGGGGGGTAAAATGACAGAAGCTGCAGTCACGGGACCCGCAAGGCATCCACGGCCCGCCTCGTCACATCCTGTCTCGAGTCTCAGCTCTTCGATCCAAGGCTCTAGACTCATGGCTTCAAGACGTGTGAAACGGATTGCCACATCCGCTCGGCAGACCGTTCCCAAGAAAAATCCTGAGCACGCTTTAAGCCTCGCCGAATGGACTCACTTCGAAAATCATCGTCTACATCTAATTTCCGCATCCAACTCGCAATGCCTTTCGCATCATCAGGCTCCACCAATGCAGCTGCTGCGCCCCCACAAACTTCTGGCATCGAAGTTCGATCACTCGCAATCACCGGCACACCGCAGGCAAATGCCTCTACGATGGGCACTCCAAATCCTTCGAACCAAGGAATGAAGACCAATCCTTGTGACGCGCCAACCACTTGGGCCAGTTTCGCTCGGTCCAACCGACCGCAAAAATGGACACCTCGCTCGCTTTGCATCTCATCCGTCCACATCGATGCGCCAACAATCAGCAACTCAGCCTGTCCCCCCAACAAGCGATAGGCGCGATACGAATCCAGCAATCCCGAAATGTTCTTGCGTGGATGCAAACTGCCCACAAAAAGAAAAAATGGCTGACCACCCGTAAATTCGTTGCGCTGGTCCTGGCGAATCGCCTCCGAATCTAAGACCCTATATTCATGTGACGGGGCATTAGGGACCACCTGAATCTGATCAATGGGCACTTGAAATTGAGTGGCAATGTCCTGCCGAGAATGATCCGAGACCGTCAAAATTTTTGCCGCTATTTTGGCAAATTCAGGGAATCTGCTTCGGTAATACCGGGCCTCCCGTGCTGGCATCCACTCAGGATGATGCATGAAATTCAAATCGTGAAACACCGGGATTTGAGGCACCTGAGTTCGCCGGCTTAGCATGCCATCTGTCGAAAGAAATACATCCGCCTTCCAGCGTTTTAGTTGGCGAGTAACGGCATAATCAAACCAAGCGTCGTACAAGAATGGCCGGCGCGCCGGTGGCACCAGCAGAACTTACGACGCAATTTCGCCATAGCAAAAATCCGTCGCGGGAACACGATCAAAAAACAGCTGAAACTCGTGTTCCGGATGAGCCGAAATGAGCCGTTGGTAGCATTCGTGGGTAAACCACCCGATGCCTTCCAAGCGGCCCGGAATCAATAATCGTGCGTTCAATGCGATGCGCGCCATGGTTGCGAAGATAGGTTGACAATTCTCCGCTGCATATGCCGTTATTTGCATGCAGCATCCATGGAAATCGGTTGAGCAGCTCATTTTGAAACAATTCCTCAAACATTTGTCTTGGTTGATGATTCTCAACCTCGCTGTCAAACCGGCTTATTTGCTGATCATTGACACCAAAATTCAGGACTTGCTCGGGCAGGAAGAGTTTGGACGGTACTTTCCGCTGCTGAGCCTTTCCATCTTGCTCAACATCCTTTTGGATGCGGGTTTAGCGAATCACATGACGCGCCTCATCTCCGGCAATCCGGGTGAAATTCATCAAGCTTTCCGACAAGGCTGGCGCACAAAGAGCGCCCTTTTCCCGGCGTACTTTGTACTGCTCATGTTCATCGGATGGCTGCTTGGTTGGAGGGGTGAATCATTGATTTGGCTGGCCTGGATTGGGATCAACCAGGCGCTGCTTAGTGGCATTCTATACATCCGTGCAGGCCTCCAAGGCATTGGCGCCCACCGCACCGATGCGTGGGTGTCCGTAGGCGATAGAAGCATGCTTTTCCTCTCCATGGGTGCGCTCATCTTTTCATTTGAACGATTCGAGCTTCCCTGGCTCTTATTGGGCACCTCCGTAGCATTATTCCTCACGTGCATGATCGCACTTTGGCGATTAAAAAAGCACGCATCGTTCGTCGACCGCCTGCCTTCACCGCGCGCCGATGGATCGGCGAGTAACATCCAAGAAGATATAAAATCAGGATGGCCTTACGCCCTGCTGTTTCTATTGATGATGACGTACCATCGGATCGATGGAATCATGCTCGAACGGCTGGCGCCCGATGGCGCGACTCAAGCGGGCTGGTACGCAATGAGTTATCGGTTCTTTGAAGCGGCCAACATGATTGGCTACTTGTGTGCGACATTACTGCTCCCTTATTTCACACGCATGCTCGCACACCGCGCAGATGTGCGACCACTTGCCCGTTCCATGAGCAGCGTGCTGCTCGCAGTCGGAGCTTCCATTGCCTGGGCCTCGTGGTTTTTCCCCGAATCGTTTCTCGGTTCATTTTACGATTATGAAATCCAAGCAGCCGCGGGAATCCTTCCTTGGCTCATGATTTCATTCGCTGTTTTTGCTCAAGGCTATGTTTTCAGCACATTGCTCACTGCCAGGGGAGACATGCGTGTTTTGAATCGCATGGCGGCCGCTGGGGCCTTGCTCAATATCGCATTGAATGCTTGGTGGCTCAGCCAGGCAACTGCCACCAACGGTGGAATTGGCTGTGCCGTTATTAGCGCCATCACGCAAGGAGCGATGGTCGTGGGTCAGATTTATTTCTGCTTGCGTAATCACCCGGGAAGGCAGTGGTGGAAGCTGCTCCGCGCCCTTTTCCTGCATTCATTGGCATGCTTTGCAATATGTAGCCTTCTGTCGCGTTGGGGAATCAACCCCAACCAAGCACTTTGGATCGCCCTGATTGGATGCCTCATATCTGGCTTGTTGCCTGGCGTCATTGATTTCCGATCCATGAAGAAGATGCTATCCGAGAAGATGAATACCTTTGCCGACTCGTAGCTCCAATCCAACCGCATGAATTCAACCGATTCCACGCTCAACTCGAGCCATCTGCTTCGTTTCATATTTGACCGCCGAAAGGCTTTTTTCTACATCGGCCTTGCTGCTGCATTGATCTCTTCATTGGCTGCAATGCTGATGGAAGAGCAATTCAAATCCACGGTCATCATGTTCGCCACGCCCCAACACTCTATTGGCGAGCAGTTCTATGAGGAGATCAAGCGAAACGATTTGTTGGAATATGGCGAAACAGAAGATGCGGAACGCCTGCTTCAAATCCTCAATTCCGATCGCATTCGCACGCGCATCATCGCTAAATACGATTTGTGGAAACACTATGGCATTGAGCGGTCCACGGCAGGCGCTCAATCCCTTTTGGGCAAGGAATACAACTCCAATGTAGACGCCCGGCTGACGCGCTATGGATCCATTGAGGTTGCCGTTTTGGACCGCGACCCGAATCAAGCTGCTGATATGGCGAATGACATCGCTTTCCTTGCGGATTCGGTAGCCAATCGCCTTCGAAATGAAAGGGCTCAGGAAGCCCTGGTTTATGCGGGATCATCGCTGAATCAAGTGCAAGATGAAATCGAGCGCATGGAAGAGCAACTCGGCCGACTCTATGAGTTGGGCGTCTACGACTTCGGCACTCAAATCGAAGGGTTGAACGAACAATATGCCACTGCGATTGCAAAAGGTGCGTCCATGAATGCCGAGAAAATCCGAAAGCAAATGGCCGAGATTTCAACACATGCCAATGATTTCAACAAGCTGACCAACCTCATCGAAGCAGCCTACGAGCGGGAAGCGATTCTGAAGAAACGATTCGAATTGATGAAGCTTGATGCCGAAACGCAAATGCCTTCTGCTTTTGTTGTGGACTATGCAGCTCCTGCTGACAAAAAAGCCAAGCCCATCCGTTGGTTGATCGTGGTCATGTGTGTGGCGAGTACGTTGTCACTTGCCTTGCTCATTATGCTCGGAGCACAAAACTTAAAGGAGCCTCAGGCGGCATGATTCCCTCCGCGAGGATACCTCGGTATTTTTATCCGGCCACAGGATCCTATGCGGCCCTGCTCGCCCTCGCGTTTTATTTCGAATTTCCCTGGCTCGCCCTTGCACCAATTGCAATTGGCATCGCCTGGATGGCTTTTCATCGCCTGGATGCTTTGATGCTTTTTTTAGTGGCTTGCGTTCCGCTGAGCCTCAGCCTAGAAGACCTCGAACTTGGCGGCATTGGTGCTTATCTGCCAACTGAACCCTTGCTCGCAGGTGTGCTCGTATTGTTTTTCTTCAAGGCCGTTTCCGGATGGCCGGTTCATCCCGAAGTGCTGCAGCATCCGCATTAGCGTTGGGGGC
>CAXDQP010000047.1:0-10668 GCA_963991335.1 uncultured Flavobacteriales bacterium | reverse complement strand
AATTCGCAACGCATCACCATCCACCGCCACCGCTCCTGACTTGATCGCTGTCCGAGCCCGGGTCCGAGTTGCATAACCTGCATTTTCCATTAAGAACTCCAACAGCGTGCCATCCGACTCCACCCGTTTACTTTCCATGGTGCGAAGTTACTTCATCGGTGCGCAATAGTCACGCCGAACTCCCCAATCCAAGCATCAATCTTCCGCTGGAGTGGAAGAACTCATGGTGTGGAAGACCTGCTGCACGTCGTCATCTTCTTCCAACCGCTCGATGAGCTTCTCCACCTCTGCTGTTGCTTCCATGTCGAGCTCTTTGGTTGTATTGGGAACCCGCTCTAATCCGGACTCTACAATCTCTGCCCCATCATCTTCCAACTTCTTCTGCAAAGAGCCAAACGCTTCGAAATTGCCCGTGACGATGAATGCATCTTCATCCACCTCAATCTCTTCTGCTCCGAAATCAATGAGTTCCAATTCCAACTCCTCCTGGTCCAAGCCTTCCGCCTTAATTTTGAAAAAGCACATGTGATCGAACATAAACTCCACACTTCCAGACGTACTCAAGTTGCCATTGCATTTGTTGAAATGACTGCGCACATTGGCCACGGTGCGGTTGTTGTTGTCGGTTGCTGTCTCGACGAACACAGCTACGCCATGCGGAGCATACCCCTCGAAGTTGACCTCTTTGAAATCGCTGGTGTCCTTGTCAGTTGCTTTTTTAATCGCACGCTCCACATTATCCTTCGGCATATTGGCTGCCCGGCAATTTTGCAAAACAGCGCGCAGCCGCGGATTCATATCAGGTTCTGCGCCGTTTCCTTCCCGGATGGCGATGATGATGTCCTTGTTTAGCCGAGCGAATGTTTTGGACATTGCCGCCCATCGCTTAAACTTCCTTGCCTTTCGAAATTCAAATGCTCTTCCCATATCAGAGGATGTGTTCTTAGCAAATATCGCAAAGAGAATGCAACATCTTTCCATACCTTCCGGTTATTATCTAACATTGTCCTGAACAATTTTTGAAGAAACAACCCATGCATACCGGCCTCCTTTCTTTCTCATTTTGCACCAGCGCATTGATTGCCTTGGCATCGGGAATGGCGGGGTGCAATTACAACACCGAACAACCTTGCAGCGACCGGACTGCAACATACAATGCAAGCGTCGCTGCGATTTTCAATGCCCAATGCGCAGGCTGTCACGGGGGAGAATATCCAGAAGCGGGTCTGGCCCTCGACAACTACCCATCAACCGTTGATGCGGTTCTTTCGGGCGATGTCATTGACCGCATTAAACGAGAAACCGACGATGCGCTCGTGATGCCTCCGAATGGCAGTTTCCAAACATGCGATATCGCTCTAATTGAGCAATGGGCGGCGGCCGGCGCACCTGAATAAGACTGAATGCCATGAAAGTTATTTTGATTGCAACGATGCTGATCGCAAGCAACTTTTGCTCGAGCCAGCAATGGATGACCCGAAACGGAACCATCGAATTTTTCTCCGCAACCTTCATCGAAAACATCGAAGCAACCAATGAAATGGCCTCGGGACTGCTCGCAAACGACGGACGTTTTGCTTTTCGTGTGCCCATCTTAGGCTTTCGGTTTGAGAAAGCGCTGATGGAAGAGCATTTCAACGAGAATTACCTCGAATCCACGCGCTTTCCCAATGGAACCTTTGAAGGAACGATCGCAAATTGGAACGACGCGCTAAAAGACGGACAATCGCACACGGTCATGGCGCAGGGCATTTTGACCATCCATGGCGTAGCGAGCGAGCGCGAAATCGAATCGACTCTTCAGTGGGATGGCAAAGCATGGATCGTTCACTCTGAATTCACCGTTCTGACGGCTGCACATGACATTCCCATTCCAAAGATGGTTCGAGACAAAATTGCAGAAGCAATCTCTGTTGATGTACAAATGACTCTCTCGCCGCGATGAAGAACTTTTCTGCGCATTCGATTCTTTGCTGCTTGTTTCTATTCATCGGTTGGATAGCATCATCCGTTAACGACTTGCGTGGGCAGAGCCTCTTGGACGAGTTGGGGGCAAGTGAACTAGCCGTGCATCCCGTCTATGCGACGTTCAAGGATACGCGAATCATCAATGTTCAAAGCAATGAAACACCCGGGCAGAACGTCATGCATTTTGTCATCGCTCACCGGTTCGGCCAAATCAATGAAGGCGCGTATGCTCTATGGGGATTGGACAATGCGAGCATGCGCATGGCGCTTGACTATGGACTAACCGATCGCTTTTGCTTGGGCATCGCGCGCAGCACCTTTCAGAAGACTTTCGAAACTTCGTTGAAATGGAAGGCGTTGCAACAAAATTCCGATGACAGCGTGCCGTTGGGCATCACCGTTTATGCGGTGGGCATGGCACGCGGTGATTCGACGTTTGCCGAAACCGCGGTCAACCGGACATTTACCAATCGTCTGAGCTATACGTACCAAGCAATTATCACTCGAAAATGGAGCGAAAAACTGAGCACAGCGGTTGTTCCTTCATTCACCCATCGCAACCTGGTGGAATTTATTGATAATGCCCACGATCAGTGGACCCTTGGTGCAGGTGGCCGTTATAAACTGGCCCAACGGATCAGCCTGAATTGTGAGTATCACTTCCTGCTGAAAGGATTGAAAGAATCTGCCCAAAACAGCTTGTCGTTGGGGGTGGACATTGAAACCGGCGGGCACGTTTTCCAACTGCACATCACAAATTCAAGGGGCATGTTCGAACGAGCATTCCTGACCGAGACGACGGGACGGTGGCGAGACGGTGCTTTGTTCTTTGGCTTTAACCTGAGTCGAGTTTTTGACTTTTGAAAAATGGCACGAACTTTGGAATTGAGAGCATATCAATGAAAAACACACGCCTCACCCTTCTGATTTTAGTTTCAGCCATCCACACGCATGCCCTCGCATCAAGTTGGATAAATGCTCCTATTGATTCTACGCAAACAAAAACCAAAAGCGAAAGCGAAGGATACTGGGGCGGCATTTCATTAAGCGCCGCCTCAATGGCTCAATTCCAAGGCAACCTGGAAAATTACGATGCTACTTGGGGTGCACGTCCCGATTTAGGGATGGTCACCGACGATGCGCTGACCAGTTGGCGCATGGAGCTGAATCCCTTCGAATACCGACAGCGTATTCTAGGCGAATTTGTCGCATTCACGACAGGACTAGGATTCGATTGGTGGCACTTTGGGGTAGACAACGAGCATATTCTCCAGCTCGATGAAAGCACGGAAATGGTCACGGCTCAGCTAGTGAGTAGTGACTCCTTGAACATGGAAAAAAATCAATTGAATGCGGTTTACCTCCGGCTGCCCTTGCTGATCAGCCTGAGAACAGCACGATCGGGCAGCAAAGGCCTGCATGTTGAGGCAGGACTCGTTGGCGGGTACTTGTTGGGACGTTCTTACGAATATGAATACAAAATGAACGGATCAACGAGCAACTTCAAAGAAGACAACTTTCCAATCAATCCGCTGCAAATCAATGCGCGCATCGGCGTTGGATTTAAGAACGTAAGCCTGCTCGGTGAAGCATCCCTTCTCCCCTTCTTTGACGAAGTGCAAACTGACGCCCCGACGATGCATTCGTTCTCATTGGGGCTGCAATTCGCCTTCAACGATTGAAGACCAAAAATTGCTCATCGCCAATCCATTCTGAACAGCGATTCGGATGCTCGTGCACCGCGCGTTAGCGCAGAATCATGAACGAACCACGCATCGTCTGTTTGTTGGGGACCGATAGTATGTAATAATACGTGCCTTCCGCCACTCCTTCAGCACGCCAATTGTTTCCGTAATTGAATCGGTCCAAAACAAGCCCCCCCCAACGGTCATAGATCGTCAGTCGATTGCCTGGAAATGACTCCAAATACTTGAACTCCAATTCATCATTGATTTCATCTCCATTCGGTGAAAACACATTGACGAGTTCGATGTCACAACCGACAATTTCCAATTGGACTTGATCCGAATCCCCGCAAAGCCCTTCCAGAACGTGTGTGACTTCCAAGACGCCGATGCCGGCAGCCATCAAGTCAATTGTCCCTGATTCCGATAAGCAACCATCGCAATTCGCACTCCAAACGCCATTGGGCCATTCCACACCCGGTTGCAGACCTTCCAGTGCTAAGCAAACCCAATCTGGCAAATTAATCACAGCATCCCGCTGGGGAACGACAATGACCTCAACCGCATCTTGGTCCGTGCACACATCATCAATGGTGTAAACGATTTCATAGGTGCCGGCGCCCGATGCTGGATCAAATGCGTCCCCGATGAGGCAATCGTCACAATCTGAAGCCCAGCCTCCACCGGCACCTGCCGCCTCGAGTATGACCAAATCCCCTGATTCACATAATTCGGGCAGAGGAACAATGGAGGCGTCTACCGCAGGGGCGACAACCACCGAACCTTGAATGGATTGACTGCATGGGTGATCAAACGTGTATTCCACATTGATCAGTCCCAAATCATTTCCTGCAAACAAGCCCGAATTTTGATTCAAAATGCAATTGGGGCAATCAGAAGATGACCATGCGCCATCAGCACTATTGCTGTAAGAATCTGGTATATCCGCATCAAACGCAAACTGCAAGTCAACCTCACTTCCCTGGCAGATGGCGCCAAGTTCATCAAAGGTTCCTTCTAGAACAGGCCGCACGTCCACCGTCCAATATGCCGTATCCGCGCATGCTCCATTTGCAATTGTATATTGGATTGGCAGCATTCCCACAGGCGCACCGCCCACATCAAACAAGCCCGCAGAATCCAGACAAGCCCCGCACGTTGAAGACCACGTACCACCCTGCACGTTTACATTGAATTGAAAGTCATCCGCCGTTTCACAAAAACTTGCCGGAACATTGGACGCTCCAATCGCGACACTCTGATTGACCGACACCTGAATCTCATCCCCGACAGGACAGTACGAGTCGGGCGTAAAGGTCACCGTGTAGGTATCTGGCTCACTCCCTTGGGCATTGAACACGCCCGACAAAGAGTCGATGCATCCAACGCAATTCGACGTCCAATAGCCAGGAACATCGGCCACGTAAATTGCACTGTCATCTTCGCATAAAATGGACGGGCCAGCAATGCTGCCTTCCAGCAATTCGGACACACCTACATCGATGGTGGTAACACCTGGACAAACACCCAATGTTGTGAATGTCACTGTATTCAATCCGTCCTCTGCGGTTTCGGCAAAAAACACTCCGGTATTGGCAATGATGCAATCGCCGCAACTAGCGGACCACGTTCCAAACGGCGGAGTCGCATTGAAATCAAATATCTCATCGTTGCACAATGCGTCAGAAGAAGCCGTAAATACAGGCTCCGGCGTGGCACTGATGAAAATTTCAGATGCCTCCACATCGGCAAAGCACGAACCGTCTAAGACGTGCGTAATTTGCAACCACCCGCTCCCAGCAATGCCCGGATCAATGGTCAATGTCGCTTCGTCAAAGCATCCATCACAATCCACCTCCCACTGCCCTGAACCTTCCACCGGCGTCAGCACAAATGGTTCACCTCCGCTGCAAATTGGCGTTTCCCAATCGAATTCGGCATAGACATCGCTCACCGCAGTAACTTCTAAATCATCCGAGACGACCTGAACATAATCCTCAGGCAAAGGCTCTGGGCCGTCATATTGATCAATGCAAAATGTTCCCACTCCGGATTCTCCATCCTCCAAGGTGAAAGAGCCTATTTCGTTTCCCTCAGGATCCGTGATGGTCAAATCAGCCGCCCCCCATCCGTTCCCTCCAGAATCAAACATCTGCACGGAATAACATCCATTTTGAAGGCACACTGCTCCTGTGAAGGGCGCATCATCCGACAACATCGTGGCTCCATTTTCAGAAACAATCGCCCAATCAATTTGATTGTTATTGACGGACCCACCCGCAGAAGAGACCACCACATCAAACTCGGTGCAAAAGGATCCGACCGGCAATTGAGAAAACCACCCCGTGACGGTGGTGGACTGGCCGCTACAAAAATCCAGACTGTTTCCAATGCCGAGGAACGTATCTCCCTCGTACCACATCGTCGTTCCTTCCACCACTTCGCTGGAAGCAAAACGCCAAGCTTCATTGCTTGCGCTCCAATTTCCTGTGTTGAATCCCTCCGGCGAGAGGCCTTGTGTGCCGTTGGCATTCTGAATGCCCACAGACGCATTTCCCCAACCACAAGTGGGGCGATTGCCCAGGTATATCTCGATGGCATCGGTCCCCTCGTAGAGTACGATTTCGGCGCTAACTTGATTGCTCGAGCAAGAAAATTGACATACCGCATTGAAGGAGACAACGAATTCACGGCAAGGCGCCACGCCGTAAGTGTCGTAACGCACATTCCCACATGTCGACGGATTCAAATCACTGTACACCGGCATGATGCTATTCAAGGGCATGTTGGCACCCGGAATTGTACCGGGTGGATTGTAGGGAGCATTCTCCGACAAATCAAATGAAATCCATCCATTGGGAGAGATGCGGCATTGCGTGTAGGCGCTTCCGTAAAAGTTGAAGGTGAATCCGATCGGGACATTGGTCGCTGCAGCAAAATCATCGTCTCCTGTGCTGATAGCGACAGCCCCTTGGTTAAAAGGATATGGCAAAGCGTACTCAATCTCTTCAATCTCATAATCGGATCCACTCGCCGCTACACTGGCAATGCTCGGCGAAAACAATGTGATGCACGAATCGGTGCAAGTGATTTCCACATCATCCCCTATGTTGAACGCACCAAAATTCGCGCATTGTGCCGTGGCCGAATACGTTCCGATGACCATCATTGGCATCGCAAGCATGCACAGAACAGAATGGCGATCGTGTTTTGCGGCAAACGAAGTAAAAGATTTGAACATATGCCCCATGAGTTGAGTTGTAAACGGATAAGACAACAATATGAGATATTTCGCTGAAATCACCATCACCGTCACATGCGCAATTGCGCTCATCATCGCATTGAGTGCATGGAAGATGACAAAATCAATCGATACATTCTCATCCAGCGAACCCATGGAATCATTCTACAATCTTGAGGCATTGACCCTCGACGGCGAAAAATTCGACTTTGAATCATTGAGAGGAAAGCGAGTGCTTATCGTCAATACGGCTTCCAAATGTGGTTTCACGCGGCAATATGAAGGCTTGGAAAAATTGAACCAAGACACCCGTGCGGACGATTTTGTCATCCTCGGCTTCCCTTGCAATGGCTTCGGTGGACAGGAGCCTGGCACTGCGGAGGACATCACCAACTTTTGCTCCAAAAACTACGGTGTATCCTTCCAAATGATGGACAAAATCGACGTCTATGGCAAAAACCAGCATCCTGTGTACCAATGGCTATGCGACGCAACTAAAAATGGATCCAGTGATAATAAAGTCATGTGGAACTTCCACAAGTTTCTCGTTGATGAGTCAGGGAAGTTGGTGAGTTCACTCCGCAGTGGAGTTGACCCCATGGACGAAGCCATCCTCTCTTTTGCCAAAGGCAACTGAATGGCCTTCCTTGGTTAACTTGCTCACATGCAAGAACAAACCAGCACATTTTTCCAGCGGCTAACAGGATTGATTATTTCGGGTGTGGTATCGTTTGGAATCCAAGCCCAAACGAACCTTGTCTCGCCGGCAGAATTTCTCGGTTACGAATTGGGCTCCACCTTTACCGGGCACCACCATGTGGTAGATTACACGCTTCACCTCCACGAAGCACTTCCCGCATCTTCATTAATTTCTTACGGGGCGACGCACGAAGGAAGACCGCTACAACTGCTTGTTCTCTCGCATCCGGACAACCTGAAGGAATTGGAGTCATTCCAACAACAACATTTGAACCGCATTGAAGGTGGCCCAGGCATGGAGCGATGGGATGACGTCGCCGTTGTATGGTTGAGCTACAATGTCCACGGCAATGAAGCGGTATGCACAGAAGCGGCATTGGAAGTGATGCACAAAACAGCCATGGCCGTTGTGGCCGGTGAAGATTGGTTGCGCAAAATCATCGTTTTAATCGATCCTTGTCTAAACCCGGATGGCCACGACAGATATACCAACTGGTTCAATCAGTATGCGTCTTCTTCCCCCAACGCCGATCCGATTGCTTTCGAGCACGATGAACCATGGCCCGGAGGCCGTCCCAACCATTACTTGTTTGATTTGAACCGCGATTGGGCGTGGCAAAAGCAAATTGAAAGTCAAATGCGTTCGAACGTATACCATGACTGGATGCCACATGTGCACTGCGACTATCATGAGATGGGATACAACTCCCCGTATTATTTCGCCCCGGCGGCAGAGCCGTATCATGAAGCCATCACCGATTGGCAGCGCACATTCCAAGCGGAGATTGGAATCGCCACTTCGAAGGATTTCGATGACCGAGGTGAATTGTATTACACCCGAGAATCCTTTGATTTGCTGTACCCCAGCTACGGGGATACTTACCCCATTTACAACGGCTCCATTGGCATGACATACGTGCAAGGTGGAAGCGGTGGCGCCGGTGTTATGGTAGAGAAGCATTCCGGAGACTTATTGAGCCTGGAACAGCGCATTGAAAACCACGTCTCCAGTAGTTTTGAAGCGCTTTTCACCAGTGCGCGGCTCAGCACAACATTGGTGAATCAAATGGCGGAATTTTTCGATATGAATCGCACCAATCCTACCGGACGATTCGATGCCTATTGCATTCCTGTTAATGCCCAGAATGAACACCGTGTGCGGGAGCTGGTCGCTTTTCTCGATCGGCACCACATACGCTGCGAGCAGGTTGAAGGCAGCCAACGGATTTCCCAGGCTTGGGAATACGGCACCAATAAAGAAAGGACCATTTTAGCCAAGACTGGCGATTTGATGATCAATGCGCGCCAAACGCACTCGGGGATTCTCAATGTACTCTTCGACCCCGACCCTGTCCTTTCTGACTCCTTGACCTACGACATCACGACTTGGAGCGTTCCCTACGCCTATGGACTGCAGACATTCGGATTGCAAGCGCCTGTTGCCGGCATCGAATGGTCGAATGAGCGCGAAACCACAGGCGTTGAGTCCGCCTACGGTTGGGCCATCGAACGCCGAGGATTGTCCGACACGCGTTTTGTTGCGCAGGCGATGAAAGCAGGATTTCGATTCCGAACCAATGCCGAGCCCATCGGCTATGATGGCTTTTCACTTGATCGAGGCACCTCACTCCTCCTTGCAGCCGATCAAACCGAATTCAATCGAATGGAAATGGTCAACCGACTGAACCAATTGTCGGAAGCATGCTCCGTCGAGCTCATCCCCCTTCCGTCTGGGCATCCTCAGACAGGGCCGGACATGGGCTCCGATGATGTCTGGTTATTAGAAGCTCCTCGCGTCGCCTGCCTGACTGGCGAGAGCGTTTCGAGTTTGGGAGCTGGCGAGTCTTGGTGGCACTTTGAACAAGAATTGGGCTATCCCATTACCATGCTCAACAATCGCAGTTCTTCTCCTTCTAATTGGACGGACTACGATGTGCTCATCATCCCATCTGGCTGGCACCAAGCGGTGGATAATGATTGGCTGGATGAATTAAAGGTGTGGGTGCGAAACGGCGGACGAGCCATTGCTATTTCGCGCGCGGTTGGTTTGTTCGCAGGTGAGAGTGGATGGGGCCTCCAGCGTTATGATGACGACCTGCAATCTTCGGAGGTCAACAATCGGAACGATGAAGAACGTACTTCCGATCGGTACGAACCTTTCAGCAACCGCAACCGCAACCGTGCGAAACGAACCGGAGACGGCTCCATTTATGCTGTGAATTTGGACCGATCACATCCGATGGCTTGGGGCTACAGCGATGCGCCTTATCACACTTTGCGATCATCAAGCAGGAGGTATGCGGCATTGGAAAGCGGCTGGAATGTCGGCACCTATGGCAATCAACCTGAGCCCATCAGCGGCTTCGTCGGAAGCCGGGCCAATCGCGACCTTTCTGGCAGCATGGTGTTCGGTGTAATGCCCATGGGCCAAGGCTCAATCACTTACCTCGTGGACAACCCACTTTTTCGGGGTTTTTGGGAAAATGGCAAATTGTTGTTCGACAACGCCGTTTTCTTCAATCAGTATTGAAATCAAGGCCCAAACATCGGTTCGTATAACGCCGCCATTTCCTGCGCCATCACGCGCAAGGCGTGCCGACCCTCAGCAGGCTCCAGCAGTTGTGCCTCGCTTCCCCATTGCAAAATCCACCGCAACAAGGAAGAATCCACCACCAAGTTGAGGGAAAAGAGGACGCCACCGGCCGCTTTTTGCAGCCTTAAATCCTGTGACGGATGAATCGGATCCACCAAATAACGTTTCGCCAAAGCCTCGGAAAGCCATACTTGCACATGCTCCGGTGATCCAGGGTTGGATTCAATCACTCCTGCTTCCAGCCCTATTCTATGCTCCGCATATTGGGGCCAATCCCAGTGCGGTGCAGCCGCGAGCTCTGTGGAAAATTGAGCGGTGACATCGTCCAAAGAGTCAATGGCATTGAGCGGAATGAGCATTCGAAAGATTTCTTCCGCTTCTTCGTCCCAAGCTGAAACACCAACCATCCAGGATTCTTGATGCTGGGTCAACCATTCTGACCTGCACGTCGAAAGTCCCAAAGGACAGACGTGGTCCAATCG
>CAXDQP010000046.1:0-10738 GCA_963991335.1 uncultured Flavobacteriales bacterium | reverse complement strand
GTTGTTTGCCGTGATGGTCGGCGGATTGGCTTCTGTCGCGGGTTCTGTATTGGCGGGATATGCTTCCCTTGGGGTACCGCTCGAATACTTGATTGCTGCCTCGTTCATGGCGGCACCGGGCGGATTGATGTTCGCCAAGCTGATCATGCCGGAGACGGAACAACCGAATGAGGATTTATCGGCTGCTGAGCGCGATGAGCACAATGACGATAAACCAGTCAACGTGATTGATGCGGCGGCAAGTGGTGCCGCTTCTGGTTTGAAATTGGCCATGAATGTGGGGGCGATGTTACTCGCTTTTGTAGGATTGATTGCACTTGTCAATGGTTTGTTCGGTGGAGTTGGAGGGTGGTTTGGTTTTCCTGAACTGACGCTAGAAATGATTTTGGGGTACCTCTTCGCCCCCTTGGCTTTTATCATAGGTGTTCCATGGAGCGATGCATTGATAGCGGGCTCGTTTATTGGCCAAAAATTGGTCGTGAATGAGTTCGTTGCGTATCTGAATTTTGCTCCATACTTGAGCGAAGCAGCGCCGGTGATCATCTCTGAAAAGACCAAAGCGATTATTTCGTTTGCACTGTGTGGATTTGCCAACTTGTCTTCCATTGCCATTTTGCTGGGTGGACTGGGGTCTTTGGCTCCCAGCAGACGCTCAGACATCGCGCGTTTTGGATTGAAAGCAGTGCTGGCAGCGACCCTTTCCAATCTGATGTCAGCGACCATAGCAGGCTTATTTCTGTCGCTTTGATTTCCATCTTTGCTCCCAACGAATTCCGCACGCCGTATGCTCATTCCTGAAATCATACAGAAAAAGCGCGATGGCCATGCGCTATCCGCCCGAGACATTCGCCAGTTTGTTCAAGGGGTTACTTCACATGAAGTGACGGATGCGCAAATAGCAGCATTTTCGATGGCCGCATTTTTTCAAGATTTCAATACTCAAGAACGCACAGAATTGACATTGTCCATGCGGGATTCAGGTCATGTGCTTGATTGGAGCAAAGAGGCACTGATCGGTCCAATACTCGATAAGCATTCGACGGGAGGTGTTGGCGATACAGTTTCGTTCTTGTTGGCTCCTTTGCTCGCTGCTTGTGGCGGATTTGTCCCAATGATCGCGGGCCGAGGCTTGGCGCACACAGGTGGGACAATCGATAAATTGGAGTCCATACCAGGATACAACACCGGGCATGATATTGCCCATTTTAAGCGGGTAGTTGCAGAAACCGGATTTGCGATTGTTGGTCAGACATCAGACTTGGCCCCGGCGGATCAACGCATGTATGCGACGCGAGATGTAACGGCAACCGTGGAACAATATGGCCTCATCACAGCGAGTATTCTGTCTAAGAAATTAGCCGCTGGCCTGCAAAGCTTGGTCATGGACATTAAGGTGGGAACCGGAGCGTTCATGTCCAATTCAGCCGTCGCTTGGGAGCTTGCCGAATCGTTGTGTTCGGTCGGTACCGCCGCCGGAATGCCAACCACAGCGCTGCTAACCGATATGAATCAACCTTTAGCGAATACCGCCGGTAATGCCCTTGAAGTGTTGGAGGCTATTTCATTCTTGAAGGGGGAACGGGATTCGGAAAGATTGCGCGAAGTCACATGGGCTTTGGCTGTCCAAAATCTGTTGCTCTCGGGACTGAGTGGCAATGAGTCGGAAGCAATGGCCGCGTTGGACCATGCCCATCGCTCTGGACGAGCAGCTGAAATTTTTGAGCGTTCAATTCACGGAATGGGAGGCCCAGCAGATACGCTAAGCGCTTTCGAAAAGGAATGCCCCGAGGCTCCTATTGTCCGGCCGCTCCTGCCGCCCGTGGATTGGTCCGGTCAAACGGTCTTGCACATGGACACACGTCAATTGGGCTTAGCTGTTGTTGCGCTCGGTGGAGGCAGGACATTTGCGGGTCAGACCATTGATCATGCCGTCGGTTGCTCGGACTGGATTCGGCCGGGTGAAGCCTGCCTGAAGGATCGTCCGCTGGCGGTGATTCACGCTCGAGATGAGGCGGGTTTTACGGCCGCTGCCGTACGGATTACGGAAGCAATCCAGGTCGGCGCATCGTCTGAATTCAAGGCATTAGATGGGGTCATCAAACAATTCAAAGTACCAAGCTCGAATGGTTAAAGTCAAGGTTTTTGATTCAACGGAAGCTCGGAATTCAAAGCGCGTGCCGTTGGAGGCGCCCAAGACCGATGCGCGCGCATTTTATGATGTTGTTGAATCCCGAAGAAGTATTCGGATTTACACGGACGATCCAGTCCCTGAGGCGGTAATGCGCCGTGCGATGGACGCGGCATTGCTCGCTCCGAGCTCTTCGAACTTGCAAGTATGGGAAATCCACTGGGTTCGAACCGCTGAAAAGAAAGCTAAATTGGCAGCGCATTGTTTGGGTCAGCCTGCGGCGGTGACCGCGCAAGAAATTGTTGTTTTCGTGGCCCGTCCGGATCGATGGCGGGAAAACAATGAGCACATGCTCAGCATGCTTCGGGCCAATCCAAAGTCACCCGCCAAGGCGCTGCAGTACTTTGGTACAATCACCAAACTGGTCTACAATCAGGGGCCTTTCGGGATTTTTCGCCCGTTCAAATACCTCTGGCTAACTTTCCGGGGATTGAGAAAGCCTACGCCGCGCGAGCCGATTCACTTGGGACAAATGGCCACATGGGCCCACAAGTCGACGGCTTTGGCTGCTGAAAACTTCATGCTCGCCGTGCGTGCGGAAGGGTTCGATTCTTGTCCGATGGAAGGATTGGACTCCAAGCGAGTCAAGGCGCTATTGGGATTGCCAAGAAGGGCAGGAATTAACATGGCGATTTCCGTTGGGAAACGAGCCGAAGGTGGGATTTACGGTCCTCGCTTTCGATTTGATTCGAGCAGGGCCATTTACGAACATTAAAATAAAATTGGGATGGAATGGATTGAACTGATTTCAACACTGCTAATGCTCGTCGCCCTTGAGGCCGTGTTGGGCATTGATAACTTGCTTTACATTGCGATTGAATCCGGCCGTGTAGATCAACGCGACCGCAAACGCGTGCAGCGCATTGGTATCATAGGTGCAGTGGTGATGCGGCTGGTTTTATTGATGGTTTTGGTCCAATTGATTGCACTTTTTCAAGCCTCTGTCTTCTCAATCGATTGGGATCCAGTCATTTCAGGTGAGTTCAATGGCCACAGTCTCATCGCCATGTTCGGCGGGGCTTTCATTGTTTACACCGCCATCAAAGAGGTTTGGCACATGCTGGCGGGTGATTTGCACGCTTCCGCTTCTGCGGGTGCTAAAAAGAAAGCCAGTGCTGCAATTGCTGCCATCATCTTAATGAATGTTGTTTTTTCATTTGACTCTGTTCTTACGGCCATCGCATTGACCGAATCCATGCCCGTAATGATTGCGAGCATTGTGATCAGTGGCATCGTGATGCTGGCTTTGGCGAACCGCGTAGCCGCCTTCTTGCAAAAAAACCGAGCCTATGAGGTGCTCGGTTTATTCATTCTCTTATTGGTCGGCATCATGTTGCTCTCAGAAGGAGGACATCTGGCAAAACTCACCCTTTTTGGAGGAGAGGTACATGCCTTGAACAAGACCACATTTTATTTCTCCGTGACTGTTTTGATTCTGGTTGACCTCGTGCAATCACGGTACCAAAAACGATTGCTCAAAAAGTCTTGACTGCTTTCGGACAATCAGGTTGTTGGACCTTTTTCATCGCTTTTTTCATCGCTTTTGTCGTACCCGTCTTGATGGACAGAAGTCACTGCGCGACCTGATGGATCCACAACATTTTTCAAACTGTCGCTCCATTCCAGGGCCTTTTCGGTGCTGCATGCCACGGACTTTCCGCCAGGAACACAGTTGGCTGCCGCGGAGCTCGGGAAATGCTTTTCGAAGAGTGTTCGATAGAAGTAGCCTTCCTTGGTGTCAGGTGTGTTTATCGGAAAACGCACTGCTGCGCGTGCGAGCTCATCATTGCTTACTTTGGCTTCCGCATGGTCTTTCAAGCCATCGATCCAACCGTAACCTACACCGTCCGAAAATTGCTCTTTTTGACGCCAAAGGATTTCATCGGGGATGATGCCGTCAAAGGCTTCCCGCAAAATGTGCTTTTCGATCTTGCCATTGCCCCCCATCTTTGCCGTTGGGTCCATTTCCATGGCATAGTTGAAGAAAGGTTTGTGTAGAAATGGCACCCGCGTTTCGATTCCCCAAGCCATCATGGATTTGTTGGCCCGTGAACAGTCATACTTGTTCAGCGCCAATACTTTACGGACCGTTTCTTCGTGAAATTCCTTCGCGTCCGGCGCGAGATGAAAGTACAGGTAACCGCCGAATAACTCATCCGCACCTTCGCCAGAAAGCACCATCTTGATGCCCATGGCTTTGATTTGACGGGCCATGAGGTACATGGGCGTGGACGCTCGAATGGTCGTGACATCGTAGGTTTCAATGTGACGAATGACATCTTCAATGGCATCAATTCCTTCTTGAATGGTAAAGGCCAAGGGGTGATGCACCGTTCCTATATGGTCGGCAACCTTTTGTGCCGCAGCGACATCGGGACTTCCTTCTAGTCCGATGCTAAAGCTATGCACACGAGGCCACCAAGCTTCGCTGTTGCCATCATCCTCTACGCGGTTTTTGGAGAAATTCTGAGCGATTGCCGCAATTACACTGGAATCGAGACCACCACTGATGAGCAATCCATAGGGGACATCACCCATCAAATGGGTGCGAACCGATTCGGTCAATTGTGCACGGAGTTCTTCTTTGTCATATGCTTTTTTAGGAGCGTTATCCCAATGCATCCATGCTTCCTGGAAGTAACGAACAGGCGCGTCATCGGTGGACCTCCAATAATGACCCGGGGGGAATTCAGAAACATCTTCACAAAGGTGCTCTATTCCTTTCATCTCCGAGGCGATTAGCAAGGCGCCGTTTTTATCATGGCCAAAGTAAAGGGGGATGATTCCAATGGAGTCTCGAGCGATTATCCACGATTGGTCACGGGGATCGAACAATACAAAAGCAAACATGCCCTCGAGGTCGTTGACGAGTTTTACACCTTTCTCGCGGTAAAGCGCCAAGATTACTTCGCAATCGCTACCGGTCTGGTATGGATAATTCACCGTGGACTTGCGAATGTTTTTATGGTTGTAGATCTCACCATTCACCGCGAGTGCTGTTTGATGTTCGGGATCAATCAGTGGCTGTGAACCACTCGTAACATCGACAATTGCGAGTCTTTCGTGCACAAGTACGGCCGAATCATTTTGATACACGCCCGACCAATCTGGACCTCGGTGGCGTTGAAGTTTGGAGATCTCAAGCGCATTGGAGCGCATTTCTTCAGGCGTACCCTGATTGTTGAGTATGGCAGTAATGGAGCACATGTTTGTCGAAATAGATGTCGTAAATACGCAAATCGCATCCGTAGGTTTCATCTTTTGTCAAAAAATCCGGCTTAGTTTTGTGCTAACCTCAAGAAAATGAAAAACCTGCGAATCCAGCGGACCATGTCTTTGTGCCTCGCGCTCACTGCACTTTCCGTTTTGACAGATGTTAATGCTCAGATCGATGCATCCGAAACTGATTTTGTGCCCAATGAAATTTTGGTCATGCTCGATGAAGATGTGGCTCAAGAAAAGTTCTTTGCCAGCCTTCGATCGGAATTGGACTTCGAAATCATCAGCATTCCATCCCCATCTGCGGGCATCTTCCACCTTTCCGTGGCATCGTCGAATTGGGCGGAATCATTGCCAGTGCTCAGAGGCAAACCTCACGTGCGAGCCGTGCAATTGAATCACGTTGTGAACGAGCGCGAAACCGTACCCAACGACCCCAATTATGGCCAACAATGGCACCACGATGAGAATGGTGACCACGATATTGACTCGGATTTGGCATGGGATGTGACGACAGGAGGCGTCGCGGCCAACGGCGCGCGCATAGTCGTTGCTGTCTTGGAAGGCGGAGGGTCCAATTACAACAACGTTTTCCTAATCCTCAAGCATTGGACGAATTCAACATAAATTACAGCGAACGGAGTGAACGAAGACAACAACGGTTATGTAGACGATTTCAATGGTTGGAATGCAGGCAATAACTCCGATAACATCGCGGCTGGCGGTCACGGCACCTCCGTAAGCGGAATGATTGGGGCGACGGGCAACAATGGCATCGGTGGTTCCGGTGTGAATTGGGACGTGGACATCATGCAAATCGACATGGGCGGAGGTTTGTCAGAAGCCAATGTTATTGCAGCGTACGAATACCCCAAAGTCATGCGGGATATCTACAACGCGAGCGCTGGTGCTGACGGAGCATTCGTAGTGGCCACCAATGCTTCTTGGGGCATTGATCAGGCCAATCCGGCCAATTATCCGGTATGGTGTGCATATTACGACGAGCTTGGAGAATCGGGTATTTTGAATTGCGGGGCGACCACCAATTCCGCGCTGAATGTTGATGTGGTGGGGGATATGCCTACCGCGTGCAGCTCCGACTACATGGTTTCCGTCACGGCTACAAACGACAACGACGTCAGAACCTTCAGCGGTTATGGCGTCACTACCATTGATTTGGGTGCTCCGGGCGATCAAGTGTATCTGCCGAGTGGGTCCAGTGGTTATGGAAACACGAGCGGTACGTCGTTTGCAAGTCCCTGCGTGGCAGGAGCCATTGGTTTGGTCTATAGTGTTCCGTGTCCTGAATTGGCGGAGTTGTCGTACACCAATCCACAAGCTGCCGCAGACATGGTGTTGGGGTATATTTACCAGGGCGTGGACTTGGTGCCGAACCTATTGACCGAGGTAGCAACGGGCGGGCGCCTGAACGTTGCCAATTCCGTTAATCTGGCATTGGAGGCCTGTGGTCCCGTCGAATGCGATCTTTTGAGCTTTGAAGCAACGCCACAATGCGTGTACAATGCTGCGAGCGATTCAGTCGAAACCCTGGTGGAGCTGAATGCCGAGTTTTCAAATTTCTTATGCGCTGCGCAGATTCTCTGTTTCCGCGATACGGCAGATGCCGACTGGACCTGTGGTTTTGCGGAGGATTATGGCGTTGAAATTCAAAACGGTGCCTCGGCACTTTTGGATGGCCTTGCTGCGAATACCACGTATGAGCTGTACTTTGTTTCGGACACCTTGGTGAGCGATACGTTGATGTTCACAACACCGGACTGCACTTCGGAGGTTCCGGGCTGCACCGATTCGGGGGCATTGAATTATGAGGAAGGCGCGACCATCGATGACGGTTCGTGTGCCTATCCCTGTGAGGATTTGATATTAACCATTACCACGGATTGTTGGCCTGAAGAGGTGGGGTGGTCCATCGTGGACGAGGCGGGAAATGAGATTGCCGGTGCAACGGCAGGTACGTTTGAAGAGGACGGAGCCGACGAAGTTTGGGAAGGATGTGTTCCGCACGGTTGCCACGTCCTGACGTTGACCGATTCCTATGGTGACGGCATGTTTGGGAGCCAATGGCCGGGTTGTGACCTGGATGGCAATTACGTCCTGGAAACGGTCGCAGGCGAGGTCATTGTTGCCATGGGAGATCCTGATTTTGGAGATGGCATCGATCACGCATTTTGCGTGCCTGTGGTGCCCGGTTGCACGCTCGAAACGGCCTGTAACTTCGATTCCGAGTCCAATGCGGATGATGGAAGTTGCTTCAGCACCGGAGATGCATGTGATGATGGAAACGAAGAAACCGTGTTCGATGCAATTGGAGACGATTGCCTCTGCGCAGGTGTGCCAGCAGTGGAGGGATGCACAGATGAAGAGGCATGCAACTTCACAACAGAATCCAATGTCGATGATGGTTCGTGCTTTTATGTTGCCACGGGAACCATTTCGGGTCCAATGAACCCTACTGCTGGGACAACATCCGTTTACAGTTACAACGGGGATGCTGGGAATGCATATGAATGGAGCGTTGTCAATGGTGTCATCGTAGGCGAATCTGCCGGGCTTGGCTTGCTGGAAATCCAAGTAGCGTGGGATTTATCCGTCGGAGGCGAAAGTGCCACTGTGGAGGTAGAAGAAATGGAATTTTCCATGGATTGTTCGGGAACTGTGATCTTGGAATTGGATGTTCTGGTCAATGGCATTAGCGAACTGGAGGCTGCTGGTTTGCGCATGTACCCAAATCCAGCACAAGATTTTGTTCGAATTGAAGGACTCGCCGGTTGGTCCCGTCAAGGGATGGTGCAATGCATGAATGCCCTTGGTCAGGTGATAATGGAAGAATCGTATCAGTCGTCAGAAACCCTTGTTATCTCCGTAACGGAATTGCCAAACGGAGCTTACACGTTGCGCCTGATCGACACTTCTGTCAACGCGAATGAAGCCATTCAGACGCATTTGCTCATCCAAAAATAAGACGGTATTAACCGTTGATTTTGATCCAGAAGGATCCCCCGTGTTGCTCAACGCCTCGCGTGTTTGCGTGGTTCCAGATGGAGGCAAGTTTTCCACTTAACGGTTGTTGCTCACTCACCCAAAATGCGGGGAACAAAGGAGTGTAACGCTTGGGATTGCTCATAAGCGCCATGGCCAGCATGTATTGCTCTGAATAGACTCTGTCGCACATGTTTTGTGGATAATCCCAAGGCAAGTAGATGTCATGGATGTGCACGATTACGCCGTCGGCGAGCCGTGGCATCCATTCCAAGAAAAACACAGTTGCATCCGAATTGGGTAAGACTCGGTGGCTATTGTCAATGAATAAAATATCCCCTGCCTCCAACGATTCCAGACAAGCATCGGCTTCGAGCGCTTCAAATGGTTTCCGAACAATCACTTGGGATAACTGGTCGATTTCAGCGCGCGGATAGGGATCGATGCTGGTGATTTCAGTCAAAGGACTGTGCTGTGCTTTTGCAGCCGCTGCAACGAGGGTAGAGTTTCCTGAACCCACCTCCATGTAACGTTTGGGTTGGTAGTGGGCCACAAAGGCAAATAATGCAGCCATGTCGAGTCCTGGGAGGTAGCCGTTGTTCCAGCCTGGCAGGAGGGCATTAGGCTCATCACTTCGCTTTTTAATTTTCACCAGATCCTCCTCGTAAGATTGAATCAAATCCACCTTCGATTCAATTTCATCCCATTGCGATTGAAGCAACGAATGAATTTCGGGGAGGCCGAGGTCTCTTTCAGGTTGAAACCGTGGACGAAAGTCCACCGGATAGTCCAAATGAACCGTTTGCCATTTGGAAGAGAGGAACCGACTCCAATGTTTGATTTTCGACACCATTCGTATCACTGACTTGCTTGACTATCCCATTGATTGCGCAGCTTGAGTACTTCCTTCGCCGTCCAGTCATGGGCCTCTTTGAGCAGCTCCCCGCCATCGTTTCCTTTGAGGGTTTTTCCGATGCTCACTTTGATGTCAATGTGCCGCTTGCTGAAATGTTTCCAGGCATGCGGGATGAATTTGGATTGACCAACCCATGCGATGTCGGGGTCTTTGTATTCCAACGCGATGGGAGTGATGGGGAACCCACCTTCTGCGCTGATGTAAAACATGCCTGGCCTGTACTCCAATAGGTCCGGGCCTGTATGGGTCGTGCCTTCGGGAAAGATGACAATTCCCAATCCGTCGCGCAGGCGACTCTTCACTTCTTCTCGGGTGTTTTTGCGGCTGGATGGATCTTTGCGATTGACCCAAATGGTTCCGAGCAAGGTCGCCCCCCAACCAATGATTGGCCAGTTTTTGCTTTCACTTCGCGCTACAAATACCACGGGATGCTTTGCGGGAACCAGCACAGCATCAACATAGCTGCGGTGGTTTCCCATGTAAATACTCGGTTTATCAGGCAGTTCGCCTTGAACCTCAACACGGATGCCCATTAGCCGATAGACATTTCGGATAAAATGAAGCAAAACGCCATGCATGCGATTCAAATCCTTTCCCCAAATCAATCTGAGAATGATCAGAATCAAAACGTAAAACAGGGACATCATTAAGAAGCCCGGAATTCGAATGAGGGATCGGATGAATCGAAATAACATATTCAGAAGAGATGCTTTTAGCGTTGCTTCAGTCCGACGAAGATAGGGGCAGAGCTCTTTCGTTGAGCACTTTGTGAATCCATGGGATTGACTTGAATTTTTTGGAAGGCAACGAATTGATTCGCAGCACTTCCCCCGTGATTGGATGAACAAATTCAAGATCGTGTGCACACAGAAACAATCCACGACCATGGTAAACGACTTCGGACCAGAGGTATTTGTCATCGCCAACTACGCCGTGACCAGCGGCTTGGAGGTGCCGTCGGATTTGATGCGTACGCCCGGTTTTGGTTTCAATCAAAGCGGCGGTCAAGGCACCGGATTGAGCCAGGAAGCCGAAGGCCTTCGAATGCACCTGGGTAATCGACGCCTTCCCATCGAGTGGCAGTTGGATGAGCAGTTTGGCGGGCAACGTGCCATGGCAAATAGTCCAATAGCGCTTCCGAATTTTTCCGTTTTGAAACGCCTGATTGATCGCCTGTATAGATTCGCGGTGTTTTCCAAATACGACCCAACCTGCTGTAGCAAAGTCCAGTCGGTGACACGGTTCAATTTGCCGAATACCGGTGAGTTTTCGGATTTGGGACCGAAACGTTTTTCCAGAATTTCCAGAGGTCAAAAGACCATGAGGTTTCCAGCCAATCAGCAGGTGTTCGTCTTCGTATCCAATTCGAATCGAATGAATCATCATGGGCAAGAGTTGCAACAGACTGATTGAAG
>CAXDQP010000045.1:0-10758 GCA_963991335.1 uncultured Flavobacteriales bacterium | reverse complement strand
TTCCAGCGCTGTGCCACGCCATTCGAATGAAAAAAGGGCCGCAATGTCCGTAATCTGCCGGCCACCAATCCTGTGAATCTGTCATTAATCGATTGATGTCCGCTTTCAAAGAAGCGTAATCCAAGGATTCAAATTCCTTTTTGTAATCGAAATCTTCGCCCATGGGGTTAGACAACTCCGAGTTTTGTCGTAAAATACTCAGGTTGAGTTGGTTGGGCCACCAATCCGTGTTGCGCGTTCCACCACCAGCGCTCTGCTTCAGTGCGCCTCCCAAAAAAGGGCACTTGCTTTCGCTGTTCACGTTGTACGTGTTTTTCGCGTTTGTGTGCGGGTTTTCGTTGCTCATTATCCTGTGATTTTTAGTTCTGTTTACATTCCAACACGTACTAACTCAGTACTTCTCAAAATTAAGCTTTAAGCGGTTATCTATTCAAGCTTTTTATGCCCTTCGAAATGTCAATCACCCGACGCTTTCAAAGGCTCAATATCAGCGATGTGCAATCGTCTGATGCATCTTTTCTTGGAATCAAAAAGAGCGCCGGTTCGTCGGCGCTCTTTTCAATGTTTCGCAATTCTTTTTGTCCGACCTACAGAAGGTTGATGCGTTGGGCCAGCTGTTCTTTGTAGCTTCCGCCCACGGGAATCTCCTTTTCAATTCCATCCATCGTGATGATGGCATATTTGATGCTTTCAATCGCCTCAATATTCACAATGTAACTGCGGTGGACACGCATAAAATCTGTATCACCTAGCTTCGTTTCAACGTCCTTCATGGTCGAGTGAATCGTGTAGCTTTCCGTTCGGGTATGGATGACAACATAATCTTTCAACGCTTCAACAAAGAGCAAATCCTCTGTTTTCACTCGAATCAACCGGCTTCGATTTTTGACAAAAATGATGTCAGACTCCTCTTTATGCTCTGCCATGCTTCGCAAGAAGTCTGTTTCTTGTCGAAGTTCTTGCTCCTTTCCATGCTTGTGCATGGCCATTTCAATCGCGGTTTGAATATCTACATCTTTGAATGGCTTCAGAATGTAGCCGTGTGGCTCGGCCAACTTCGCCTCACTCAATGTGCTCTCATCAGCATAGGCTGTAAGAAAGACAACCGGTATATCCATGTTGCGCTTGATTTCCTCCGCTGCGGCGATGCCGTTCATGTCGCCTTTGATCATGATGTCCATGAGTGCGAGGTCTGGCTTGTGCTTCATCGCCATGTTAATAGCCTCTTCGCCGTTGTCGGCTGAAGCCACCACATTATAACCAAGGTTTCCAAGGCATCTTTCAATGTCTTTTCGGACGATGCTTTCGTCCTCTGTAACGAGAATATTAATCGGCATTTCTATGGGTCTAGTCGGTCAATGGGGTAAATCTAACCAAAAAAGATGCCCCAGACTCTTTTTCTAACGGGTTCTCTCTCTGATTGTTATCCACAAGCAACGATCCATCGAGCTGATCTGTCAATGCTTGTACCAAATACACCCCGAGGCTTTCGTTGGTTTCAAAGTCAAAATCATCAGGCAATCCAACACCATTGTCCGATACTTCAATCTCAATGTCCTGTCCTTTTTCTTCTACGCGCAACTCAATGGCTCCCCCTCTTTTTCCTGGAAACGCATATTTTAACGCGTTGGAAACCAATTCATTAACAATCAACCCACAAGGAATGGCTTGTTTCAAATCAATTTGAACATCGTCCAAAATACAAGTCAGTTCTACGTTCGCAGAAACGCGAGAATAGCTGTGAATCAAGTTCTGGGTGAGGCGCTTCAAATACTCTGCAAAACCAATGCTGCTGAAATCAGAATTTTGATAGAGCGACTCGTGGATAAAACTCATGGTGGATATTCGATTCTGGCTTTCTTCCAGGATATCCAGCATTTTCGGATCATCGATAAATCGACGCTGCAAGTTGAGCATGCTTGAAATCACCTGCAGGTTGTTTTTGACCCGGTGATGCACTTCTTGCAATAAAATTTCTTTCTCCTTTAGTGTGCTTCTTATTTGTTGGTCAATCTCCTTTCTGTCTGTGATTTCATAAGCGATACAGCTCAATTCTTCGTGATCATCCCCGTAGGACACAGGATTCACAAACATCTGGTACCAAACCTCATCGCCGTTTTTATCCACCAAGGGCAATTCGAATTGCTGTTGAACCCCTTGAAACGCCCTTTGAAAAAATTGAAGCTGATTTTTATAGCGCTGGGGAGATATGTGGTTCTTAAGCAAATCAATGATGGGACTTCCAAGGGATGTGTCGAATCCAAACTGTTGGTTCAACATCCCTTTGACATTGTCATTCATGGATGTTACCTCCAATTTTCGGTTGATCGTAAACATCAAAATGTACCGTGAAGAATTGAAGATCGATTCCAGTTTTGCCGACTTCCGACGGGCATCCTTCTGATGGGCACGCACCTCCGAAACGTCCAAATAAATGCACCGCACACCCGTGAGCTTGTCGTTTGCGTTCACTTGTTTGGCTCCGCCGCCAATGACCAATAACTCCTCGCCAAGTTTGGAGCGAAATTGGATTTCTTGACTCGACCCTGTAATGGTGTCCACCCAGCTATCGTTTGATTCATCCTGGCCAAGAATATCATTGATGTGCACGGTTTGCAAGCTTTCTCCGCTGTAACCTAAGGTTTTATAAAATGATGGATTCGCATACGTAAAGTGGCCTTTTCCATCGATTGAAAAAACCAAATCACTCGCGCTTTCGAGTATATCCCGATAACGCTCCTCGCTTCGTCGCAACTCCCTCTCTGCTACGTGAATATCTGTGACGTCTCGGCCTACCCAAACAAAACCTTTTTGTTCTTCCTCTGAGCCGTGCAACACCGCAATGGAAATGAGCATTTGAAACGCCTCCCCCGTGGAACGAATACCTGTCACTTCGCCCGCATAATATCCCGCCTCATTTAGGGATTCTGAAATCGTATTAAAATTATCTGGGTCATGCAAAAACTGAGAAGCGTGGAGTTCTTTTGCATCCTCAATGGTGAGACCAAACTCTACAGAGGCTGCGTGGTTGAATTGAATAATTCGCCCATCATTATCAAACGCAATGATCATATCAATCGAGCTTTCGATGATGGACCTGTTAAACCGCTCCGTCTCCTTCAATTGGTTTTGTGTGCGTTTGTGTTGGTCGATTTCAACTTTCAACAACTCGTTCGCTTCTTCAGCAGAAGAAGCCCTCATTTGCTGCCGAACCAACTCCATGCGTGTCGATAAATCGCTAACTGAGATTTGAACTGCAGGCTGCTGATCAAAAAACGACAGTGTCATTTGCAATCCAACCGCTCGCTGAATCTTGTCGGCTCCAATCATCGTCACTTCTGAATACGGAATCTTTATTCCTCGAAGCACTTGATCCATGTCTTCGGTCACCCGCTCAAAATCAGATTTGGAAATCAATGATGTAAAATCCTCCCCAAACATCATCTCTTCATCCGAATAGCCCAGCAATTCGATTGCAACAGCATTGGCATACCCCACTTTCGACTCCTGCACCAAAAACAAACCAAACGGGCTGGTCTCAACGAGCAAACGAAACCGCTCCTTCGTTTTCAATAAGTCGTATTCTACACGCTTGCGCTCTGTAATATCCATGAGGGCGAGTGTGTGTTCGAGGCCTTTTTCTGAGTCATTGAATACCTCAAGCTTTCCCTCTACCATTAAATCAATTCCATTCGAATTGGTGAAGTGAAACTCTTGAATGGAACCGGAGCGGGCGGTCAACTTTTTCCAATTGCGCGCACCAAATAGGTTTTGAATATTTAATTCTTCGAGTTCTTCAAGCTTCAAAATTCCCAGAATATTCATCATTTGCGCATTCAAATCGATGACTTGATTGTTTTGCAAGAATGCCAGACCCTCCATGGTGCCTGAAGCCAACCCGTGGTACCTATTCTTGTTCACCTCAAAGGCGTTGCGCAGCTCCTGCCAACCCAATTGATCCTCAAAAACAATAAAATCCACCTCTTCAAATTCCCCAAAACGAACCTCAAATATGCGTGACTTTCCGTCTGTTAGTGTCAGTTCAAAATTCTTATTAATAGTCGGTTTTTTCCACCATAATGACCAACTCTCGTCGCCTATTTTGCACCAATCTTGAGGGGTTCCAAAAATAGCTTTACACGCCGAATTGCTTTCCAATACCGTTCTCGTTGCACGATCCACCACCAACGCAGGATTCGACCATACGTCCACCAAACTCGAATAGGATTGTTTTATTGGCATCAGAAGAAGTTAAGGAAGATCGTTGGCTTCTAGTGATTTCATTCCCTTTCTTTTTAGTTTTTGTCCATCAATCCGATGCAAGCGATTTTCTTTGTATTCCAAGGTTTGTTGCACTGTTTGATTCGGTCCATACACAATCCATTTTCCTTGTTTTTCGCCGTTCGTATATCTCTCAATCCGCTGAATATTTCCGGAAATACGGCGATATGTATGCTTGCCGTCTGGTAAATCAAAGGTGTATTTTCCTTTGAATTGTTCTACCCCATTGGGATAGGTATGAATCCATTCCCCCTCTTTTTCACCAAAGACATAAGATCCTATCTCTTTGTGATCGTTTACATCTTGAATCCATTCCCCTTGCTTTCGACCCAATTCATAAGCTCCTCGAAGAATCGATTTTCCAGATGGATCCCATTCTTCGAAAAAACCATCTTCTCGGCCTCGCCTATAGTTTTCCTCCCGATGCAAGTTGCCATTGAGGTAAAACCATTTCCACGTTCCATTGAATTTCCCTTCGCTGTATGCACCCCTTTGAATGACTTCTCCCGTCACTGCATAGTATATCCAACTGCCCTCCTTTAAACCGTTTTCATAGCTGCCTTCAAAGTGAAGTGCACCGCCTGGATAATAGTGTTTCCAGATTCCTTCCTTGTTTCCTTCAGCAGTTGTAATTCCTTCAGCAACGATCGTGTCATTGGAATAAATTGCCCCTGCAATGACCTCACCTTCTCGGTTGTACTCCCGGTATACACCGATTCGTTTTCCATTGGAATAGGTGCTAGAAGTTGCCACCTTCCCATTGTCGTGATACGATTTCCGAAGGTCCATCTGTATCGTTTCTTCTGCATCCACCACCCGTTCACCCCACTCATATTTTTCCAAGTAGTCCAGTTCGCCAGATCCTTTGTAATACTTAAATATTCCGTTGCGCATACCATTCTTCCACACACCCTCCTCGATGACAATGTCTTTGGAATTCCATATTTTCCAAATGCCATTTTTCTTTCCTTGCTCATCCTTTCGATTGACTTTTTGAACCGATCGCAGATACCCTTTCTTGTATTCCAAGATGGTAATTACCCTGCCATCCAATGCATATTCTTTTCCCAGCCCATCTTCTAAATTTTCTTTGAAGGGAACCGATTTTATTCGATTTCCAGCAGCATCAAATTCATTGCTCCAACCTGATTTCAGATTGTCCACAAATTTTGTTTCCACCAACACATTGTTTTCTGCTGTCGTCCCATAAAATCGCTCAAATCCCTGCTTCTTGCCTCGTTCATATTCGATGGATTGAATCTTATTTCCCAGGGAATCGAAGAACAACCATTCACCATTCAATTCGTGATCAATCCTACTTCCCTGGCTTTTTAAAATTCCATTGGGGTGATAATTTTGCCATTGTCCTTCTGGTTTTCCGTTGATGATGCATCCTTCGCTTGCTTTGTTTCCGTTTGGAAAGGTATAAACCGTCCATTCACAATTCACGGGATTTTCCTGTCCCAAGGAAAAGGTTGTCATCAACAAGGACAACAATAGTATTCTTCTTTTCTTAGAAAATAGAACTATCGTAATAAGGGTGTTCATACTGTGAGTAAACCGTTTGATTTTCTTCCCATAATTGTGTTTTTCACATTTAATGATGTGTTCTGCACAGCGATTGGGATAAAAATACTCCTGAAAACAGGACAATTGCGAGGTTATAAACAATGATTGAAAACATCAATGTTGAATATCTTTTGACAAAGCGCTTTGTCCATAATGTGGTATTTTATGGTGAAAAAGGAACGTGAAAAATGCGGTCAAATTGCTTGCTTTTCTTGTGCTTGGCTTGCTTACCATCTGAAACGTTATTAACCTAATTCAGTTGTTTTAAAGTTGTGAACCGATTTCAAACGGTATGAACAGGTTGCTTGTGAATTAACTTGCCCCCAAAATTGACGACATGCGCATTTCAATTGGAGGAGACCACGCGGATCCAGGCCTCAAAAAGGTACTCATAGAACACCTGGAAAACAAGCACATTGAAACGATAAACAGAGGAACAGACACAAGTGAAAGTGTCGATTATCCTGACTTTGCGCATGCTGTTGCAGCAGATGTTTCCAAGGGTGAAGTGGATTGTGGAATTTTAATTTGTGGATCTGCGAATGGAGTGGCAATGACCGCAAACTAACATCAAGAGGTCCGCGCTGGATTGGCTTGGAATCCTGAAGTAGCTCGTTTGGTGAAACAACACAACAATGCAAATGTGTTGTGCATTCCTGCCCGATTTGTTTCTCATAATGAGGCAGTTGAAATTCTGAATGCTTTTTTGGAGGAGCAATTTGAAGGCGGTCGCCACGCGCGTCGCGTAGGTAAAATAGCGTGTTCTTTGGTGTTTATATGGGCGTCTACATTCGGACTGTTGAACGCCCAAACATCGGAAGATGTTTCTCCTGAGGTGTATGCAAATTCGATCATAGCGGAGGATTTGAAGAGCCATTTGATGGTGATCGCAAGCGATGCTTTTGAAGGACGAGAAACGGGTGAACCCGGTGCTGAAAAAGCAGCAGCTTACATCGCGAGTCATTTCGAATCTTTAGGCATTGCTCCGTTCGACGGCAAAACATATTATCAAGATGTGCCCTTGGTTCGATCTCAAATTCAAGGAGGATCGGCGGTGGTTGCTGGGCAGTCGATGGTTTTTTTGGAAGACTTTTTGTTTTATCCAGGGATCAGAGATGGTTCAATGGCAAATCTTCCCATCGTGGCCATTGCTGACACAACGGAATGGCCAGATGTGACTGGCATGGCGGTGGTCGTTAAAGCGGCATCTAAAGAGGGTAAAACGAACTGGCAAAGAGGACTGAACGATGTGCGCATCAAAGCAAGTGAGAAGGGCGCACGTGCAGTGATCGTGGTAGGTGACGATCTATCCACATTGCGAAGCCGTATGAAGCCATGGTTGACGCGAAAATCAATGACGTTGGATCGCTCGAAATCATTGGAAGGTGACGGCACCCGTATTCCTACATTTTTGGTTTCTGCAGCTGCAACATCCAATTGGTGGAAGGGATCGTCGCTGAAGTCTTGGAAAAAGTGGATGAAGACGGAGAAGAAGGGAAAAAGAATGGCTTCTTGCGTGTTGCCCGAAGCTACATGGAGTTTCGAGTTGTTGCGGGACGAAGAGCACATTGTCTCTCAGAACGTCTTGGGTTATATTCCAGGGAGAGACTCTGTTTTAGCCGAGGAACTTGTGGTCATTACATCGCATTACGATCACGTGGGCATCATCGATGGGGAAATTCACAACGGAGCGGACGATGATGGCTCAGGAACGGTGACGGTTTTGGAGTTGGCTGAGGCGTATATGAAGGCTGTGAAAGAAGGAAATGGACCACGGAGGAGTGTTTTGCTCATGACGGTGGTTGGAGAGGAGAAAGGATTGCTGGGCAGCGAGTGGTATGCAGACCATCCAATTTGGCCGTTGGAGAATACGGTAGCGAATTTGAACGTGGACATGATTGGTCGGGTGGACGAAGCGCACGCTGACGACAACCGCTACGTGTATTTGATTGGCTCAGACAAACTTTCCTCAGAGCTGCACGCCATCAGCGAAGAAGCCAATGCAAAACACACCAACCTTGCATTGGATTACACCTTTAACGCCCCTGATGATCCCAATCGTTTTTACTACCGATCCGATCACTACAACTTCGCCAAAAACAACATACCGGTGATTTTTTATTTCAGTGGTGTGCACGAAGACTACCACCGTCCAGGCGATGATCCTGAGAAGGAGATGTACGGTAAGACAGCAGAAATTGGGCGGCTGATATTTCACACGTCATGGAAGCTTGCCAATCAAGACAAACGGATTGAGGTGGACCGTGTTAACGATTTTCCAACGAAGTAAAACCGTTCAGTTGGTCTAGGAAACGCCTTTTTTCCATGGTATAACGTTCGCCTGTAGCGGGTCCGTTGAACCCCGAGTGGACCATTACGTCGTTGCCTCGAATGAACAAGGTGGTTGGAAAGCTGATGACGTGGTCCAAAAAGGGAAAGGCATTTGCAGCGCTTTTTTTGCTTGCTTTGCCACCAAGAAAGATGTCCCACTCAACATTGAGTTCATCCGCAAACGCGTCAAGCCTTTCGTAGGATGAAATGGGGTTAGTGTCCCGTTCGAAGGCGACAGAAAGAAAACGCACCTCAGGGTTGTAAAGCTCATGCAGCAACCGAACTTCATCCATGCAATTGGGACACCAAGTCCCTAGAATGTCCAACACAATCAACGAATCAGAACGCAGTGAGATGGAATTGCTTTTGCCTGCACGATCAACGATGGATACGCGCAAGTCCTCATTGGACACTGCGAGGGATTGCATTGGGTTTTTCTCCGGAGTAGGTGGTGCGGATGCTGCGCGCCATGTGGTGTGATAATGGTTCCCGCTGTAGAAGTGTCCATTCCCCCAATTTCCGTTCTGCAGCGAAGCGGTAAAAACGAATAAATGTGCGCCATCAAACGTCTGTAGCTGCAATGCATTGCCCACCAGCGTTCCCGCGAGGTACCGGTAGTCTCCCGTTGGGGTGCGAATAGTAGCGCTCAGCGAACCATTTGCAGCGGCAAGGTCGAGTTGGGAACCTGGAGAAGCGCTTGAGTCTTTACCAAACCACACGTCCCACGTACCGGTGGGAAGTTCCTGGGGCTCAATTGTCGCCTCTTCGTCAGCGAGCGCGGGTAAAATCCGCAAGGGAACACGGTAAGATCCAGACGGGTTGCGCAAAGAATCCACCCAATGACCGCGATAAGAATCACCCCCACGCTCCTCTTGCAGCACCCAGCTCCCGTTGAAAACAGGAACCCTCCACGTCGTATCGTTCAGGGGAGTGATTGTGACAGTTTCATCTCCATTGTACAACGACCAAACCCCATCTTTTCGGGACCCTAGGAACGAAGCGGTGACGCTATCATTCAACACAAACTCAACCGTGGCATCATGGGAAACGGGAAGCGGGAGGGTATCCGAAGCTTCCCCACATCCAGACACAACCAAACCCAGAAGGCCTAGAAAAGCAATTCCTTCTTGGGAGCGACGCATCAACCTAGATCAAACTTTATTCCTTGGGCGAGCGGGAGAGAAGCTCCGTAGTTGACCGTGTTGGTTTGGCGACGCATGTATGCTTTCCATGCGTCAGAACCAGACTCACGGCCCCCTCCAGTTTCTTTTTCACCACCAAACGCACCACCGATTTCAGCTCCAGAGGTACCAATATTGACGTTGGCAATGCCACAATCTGATCCTGCGGCAGACAAGAACAATTCGGCCTCCCGAACGCTATTGGTCATGATAGCTGACGAAAGACCTTGAGCAACGCCATTTTGCAGCGCGATGGCTTCTTCTAAGGTGTCATAAGGCATCATATAAAGCAAAGGTGCAAACGTCTCGTGTTGTACGATTTGCATGTCGTTTGTGGCTTCAGCAATGGATGGGCTTACATAACAACCGCTTTCATATCCTGGTCCTTCGAGCAACCCTCCTTCCACCACAAATGAACCACCTTGGTCTTTTACAGATTGCAGGGCCTTGAGGTAAGTGTCCACGGCGTCGCGGTCTGTCAGAGGACCGACATGATTGGATTCATCCAGCGGGTTTCCAATTTTTAATTGACCATAAGCACTGCTCAAGACATTCTTGACCTGGTCGTATACAGACCGGTGAATGATCAACCTTCGGGTGGATGTACACCGTTGACCACAGGTGCCGACGGCACCGAACACAGCGGCGGGAACAACCATTTCAAGGTCGGCATCGGGAGCAATGATGATGGCGTTGTTTCCGCCAAGCTCAAGCAAAGCGCGCCCGAGTCGTGCCCCAACAGTCTCGCCAACCGATTTTCCCATGCGGGTGCTTCCGGTAGCGCTCACGAGGGGAATGCGGTTATCAGCACTCATCATTTGTCCAATGTCTGCCATTCCATTCACGACGCAAGACAAACCCTGTGGGACATCGTTGGCCGCGGCAACATCATTCCAGATGTGTTGGCACGCAAGGGAGCAAAGCGCACTTTTTTCAGAAGGCTTCCAGACGCAAGCGTCGCCACTGATCCAAGCCAAAGCGGTGTTCCAAGCCCAAACCGCGACAGGGAAATTAAAAGCAGAAATAATGCCCACCACTCCAAGCGGGTGGTACTGCTCGAACATCCGGTGCTCGGGTCGTTCGGAGTGCGTGGTCATTCCGTACAACTGACGACTCAAACCAACAGCGAAATCACAGATGTCAATCATCTCCTGGACTTCACCCAACCCTTCTTGCAGGGACTTTCCCATTTCATAGCTCACCAGCGCGCCCAAAGCGTCTTTCTTCTCCCGCAAGGCATCACCAAATTGCCGGACAACTTCTCCCCGTTTGGGTGCAGGTACCGTCTTCCACTCGTGAAATGCTTTTTGAGCTGCACGGATCGCCCGCTCATATTCCTCCGCGGTAGCGCTGGACAAGGAGGCAATTTTCTTTCCGTCAACCGGAGAGATAGAAT
>CAXDQP010000044.1:0-10799 GCA_963991335.1 uncultured Flavobacteriales bacterium | reverse complement strand
GACCGCAGACTGGAGTCAGTTGCCGTATGATTTCTTTGCCAAAGCGTCGAATGACTTCATCAATAAAGTTCGCGGCGTTAACCGGGTAGTCTATGACATCAGTTCCAAACCACCGGCCACCATTGAATGGGAATGAGATGATTTGCATTCCTGCCGAAATACCGCTGGAGTTGTGCGCGATTGATGATGAACGAAAAGCCATCTACAACAGCAATAATTCGGTGTGTATTTGGGTTTTCGTAACTGTGGAGGATCGCAATCGTTTTATGAAAGAGACCGCTGGAATGAACAAAGCTGACCGCGAAGATTTTTACCTTGCGCATTTCGATACGGAATTGCCATCATGAATAGACTGATGAACAAGCCTTTGATTGGAGCATGCATTGCGTGCTTGCTTCTGTGCACTCCAATCTGCAATGCGCAATCATGGTACACGGTGCTGCCAGGTGCTACGGTCGCGCGACGCGCCCGGGCCAAGCGCCTCCCGCTGGATGAACTGACCGCAGCCAACCAGAGCGTGGCATCGCCGTTGGCGCCCGGCCATCAAATCTGGATTCCGCCTGCAGATGAGTTGTTGCCGGCTGCGAATAAGGTAGTCTGGAGCGGGGCGACGCATGAAGTAATTGCGGGTGAAACGTGGTATGGCATTGCCAGCCAATATGAGATTACGGACAAGGAATTGAAGGACGCCAATGGCCATATAATGGAGTCATTGGGCATCGGTGATCGCCTGCCGGTACCGACCATTCTGCCCGCGGATACTGTCCAGGTCACTTCGGTTGAATTCGACTCGGGGATGGAGGTTACACGAGGCAGAAAGCCACCTGTAATCCGTTCAGATACGCTGAGGGTATTGGCCATGTTGCCCTTCATGCTCGAGGTGGATACAGTGATGGGGGGAGCCTTCGATGCCAAAACAACCCGCTTGCGCGAGGTTTCTCTGGACTTCTTTCATGGCATGGAATGGGCGTCAGAATTGTTGCAAGACAGTGGTTATGCCGTTCAGCTGCGGGTGGTCGACACGGAGCCAGATACCCTCGGCACTTATGCTTGGAGTGAATCTGATTTGATATGGTCGGATGTCATTCTCGGGCCGCTGCGCAGCAGTAGAATGGATTCGATTAACCGGTTGTTGTCACAAACCCTTCCTCAAACTCCGCAATGGGTTTTGACCTCCTTAAAGCCGGCTTTTTGGTCGCATCACGCGGCATCTTTTTCGCTGCGGTCCGATGAACGGGATGGGATGTACAAATTGGGCTCCCTTGTGGCCCGCAACCATCCTATGGATACGGTCTTGTTCCTCGAAACGCGAGGGAAAGATGTGGACCTCGAAACAGCGTTTAAAGACGGATATTCGAGCATTCGTGGCTCGTTGGAAGGATTGGAATTCTTGGCTGCAAACAATCGATTTGCAGAGGGCATCACGGCAAATATGGATACCGCGAAATTGAATGTGGTGGCCATTCCATCAGGCAAATATTCGCAGTCGATGTACGCCTACGTTCAAACTGAGCTTCAGTTGGCGGATTCTTTTCCTGTTCGCGTCTATGCGCATCCGGCCACCGCAGAGCTGGAATTCCTGGAACGTGATTTTATGACCCGGTCCAATTGGACGATACCTGTGAGCAACCGCATCGATTGGTCAGATCTACGCGTGCAGCAGCAAACGGTTCGTTATCGAGAAATGTAAGGAACCGATCCCACAGCGTATTCCATCCTGGCATTCGATGCTTTGATGGAGACGGCGAAGTGGATGGAGCAAGACATGCGATCGGACCAAGTTGGAGAATCACCAACCTCCATAGAGCATGCGGTTCAATGGAGATGGGACGAATCGGCAGCGCGGCTTGTCAATGGCAACTGGCACATGCGCATGTTCTCTGACGGAGATTGGGCGCGCCTGATCAACGACTGATCGCTCAGAGTCGATTGTCGATGATGCTCACCCCGGGAAAGCGATCGGCGTCAAACGTGAACTTGTCCGCACTTACATCAGCGCGTGGTTTGAAAGACGTCACGTCATAGGTTACATCGGTTCCTTCGCGTCCTTTTACAACGGCCCGGACCATTTCCATGTTGGACTCATCAATGAAGAGTTGGATGGTGTGGAATGGCTTTTCATCCCCTTGATTCGGGTAAAGATTCACGTGGGTCACCTTTCTACCGTCAATTTCGGCAGCTCCTTTTAGCTCATTTTTGAAGTCATCCTCCCAAAGGGTGAAAAGCTTGGATGGATCCATGCCTTCTTCAGCCATCGCGTCGGCGTCGTCAACATAGCAATCATTCACCGCCGTTTCGTATGTCCAGATCGTAGTGCCATCGCAAATGATGGTGTAGTCGCCGAGGTCCAAATAATACTTTTCTTCATCGATGAAAATCGTTCCATTCTGAAGGGCTTCGAAGTCGCTCACTTTGTCCACCATGTGGGAGGTGTAGGTGGCTTCGATTGAGCCGTATGCCTTCGCCTCATTGCTCAGTTGACTCAGAAGGGATTCCGCTCCTTGCGCGAAAAAGGAAGAGGGATTCAACATGATTAGCGCGAGTGCGCTCAAAAGGGACGGCAAAAATTTCATAGTGCGAAGATGCTTCATGCATCTCCTATCTGCAACATCTGTTCCAAACTCATTTCATCCGGAACGAGAACTTTGCGTGCTTTTGCCCCTTCGAACGGACCGATGATCCCCGCGTCTTCTAGTTGGTCAATAATTCGGCCCGCACGATTGTAACCAATTTTGAGTTTCCGCTGCAGCAGGGAGGTCGATCCTTGCTGGTGCATCACAATTACGCGGGCGGCATCGGCAAACATGCTGTCGCGTTCATCGTCGCTCAAGTTTCCGCTTTCACTGTTGCCTTCCGGTGTGTATTCCGGGAGGATGAAGGCATCGGGGTAGCCTTGCTGGCTGCCAATAAACTCACAGATGGCTTCCACTTCAGGGGTGTCAACAAAACCGCATTGGATGCGAATCAAGTCATTTCCTGTACTCATGAGCATGTCACCACGGCCGATCAATTGATCCGCTCCGCCTGCATCTAAAATTGTGCGAGAGTCAATTTTGGAGGTGACTCGGAAGGCGATTCGGGCAGGGAAATTGGCTTTGATGGTTCCAGTGATGATGTTCACGGAAGGCCGCTGTGTAGCAATGATCAGGTGAATGCCAATGGCACGCGCCAATTGAGCGAGGCGTGCAATGGGCGTCTCCACCTCCTTACCAGCCGTCATGATCAAGTCGGCAAACTCGTCCACCACCAAAACAATGTAAGGGAGGTATCGGTGCCCTTCTTCGGGATTCAGTCTGCGTCGGACAAATTTTGCATTGTACTCTGCGAGGTTGCGGCATTGGGCGTCCTTGAGCAGGTCGTAGCGTTGGTCCATTTCGATGCACAACGAGTTCAGGGTCGCAACAACTTTGGTCGTATCCGTGATGATGGCCTCCTCAGAATCGGGCAGCTTCGCGAGGTAGTGCCGTTCGATATGATTGAACAGGGTCAATTCCACCTTCTTCGGATCCACCAAAACAAATTTCAGTTGCGATGGGTGCTTGCGGTAAAGCAGGCTCACCAGCATCGCATTGAGTCCAACGGATTTTCCTTGACCTGTGGCACCCGCCATGAGCAAGTGTGGCATTTTGGCCAAATCGAATACAAACGTTTCGTTGGAAATGGTCTTTCCCATCGCAATGGGCAGAGCTGCTTTTGATTGGTTGAACTTATCGGACGCAATCAGTGCGCGCATGGAGACGATGTCTGGATTGGAATTCGGAACTTCAATCCCGATGGTTCCTCGTCCTGGGATGGGCGCAATGATACGAATGCCCAATGCCGCTAAACTCAAAGCGATGTCATCTTCGAGGTTTTTGATCTTGGAAATTCGAATGCCCGGCGCAGGCACGATTTCGTAGAGGGTAACCGTAGGACCCACCTCTGCTGATATGCTCGAGACTTCAATGCTGAAGTTTCGCAACGTTTGGATGATTCGGGTTTTGTTGTCTTCCAGTTCCTCTTCACTCACTTGGACCTTGCCACTACCATGCCCAACCAAAAGATCCAAGTTGGGCAATTCGAATCGGCTTAAATCCAAGGTGGGGTCGTATTCCCCGAAGTCTTGCACTTTTTGATCGATTTCATCATCGGACAATTGTGCCTCATCGGATGCCACCTTCACTTCGAATGCCACTTCATCGCCGTCTTCTTCGTTTTTTTCGGGTTTTGTTGGAGCTGGCGCAGCAGCTGGTTCGATGCTTGGTGCTGGCGTGGCGTTGCCCTCCAATTCGGTCAACAGCTCATCCAATGTTGCTTCCGTATCGTCATCTTCTTCGAGAAGCACCGGTTCTTCGGTTACGGCGCTTGAAGCCGGCTTGCTGATGTCTTCTTTTTCCCAAGGAAGATCGGAGGCTTCGCGTTCGGTGAGTGGTTCATCATTGTCCGCGCTGGCATCAAATTCATCCTCCGCAGCATTGGAGCTGTTCCAAGCACTGGCTTCGGCATCATCCGAAGAAAACCACTGGGCAATTCGCGTCAAGGAAAATCCCGAAAGCTGGTTGAGCTGAGGTTGCACGTAATACGCGGTGATGGCCAGGATGATGCCGCCAAAGACGAGGCCATTGCCAAGCGTACCCAAATAAATCAAAGCGTTCTCCGTCAGAAAGTGCCCGGCTGTTCCAATCCAGTGGTCCCAGGTTGGCATCCCCCATTTCCCCAAAATGGATGCGATATAGCCGGCAAACCAGGGACTGATTACGGTCCACAAAAGAGCCCAGCGGATCGTTTTTCCATTTCCACCTGAATTTTGTTGCGTGATCAGCGGCCAAGACCAAATGATCAAAAGAACAGGAAGGGATAGGGCGCCCAACCCAAGGCCCTGGCGGCCCAGCCAAAAAGCCAGGTGAGCGCCGGTGCCACCCAGCCAATTTTGGTAGGGCGCGCGAGTGGTTTGGGCTGCGACACCCAAGCCTTCCAGCACAATTGCGTAGTCAGCCGACCCCGTGAAAAGTCCCGAAACGAGCGCGCATCCCATGTAAATCCCTGCCACGAGCATTGAGACGCCCACTGCCGCTTGCAGCCGAGGGTTTCGGTACCGCTCTTGCATAGCAGCGAGCCAAACACGGAGCTTTCCGGGGGCTGCCTTTGTTCGGGGTGTTTTCTTGCTGCTTTTCTTTTCAGCTTCGGCCGCGCCTTTTTTTCGGTTGCGAGCGGGTGCAGGCTTGCTGCTTTTGGTATTTTTACGGATGGCCATTGCGAAAGCATAAACTTAAGAGGAGGAAGCCCCTGCAAAACCGCCTGCATCAGCGGCTTATCCACGTTGAAATGTTGGATTTGCGATAAGGCCTTGTTAGGTCACAATGATTCGCTATATTTGCACTCCAATTTTTGACAGATGGCCAAGAAAGGCAACCGCGTACAAGTGATCCTCGAATGCACAGAGCATAAAGATTCTGGCAAGCCAGGAACGTCACGATACATTACGACCAAGAACCGAAAGAATTCTCCGGATCGCATCGAATTGAAGAAGTACAATCCTGTGCTTCGGAAGATGACCATGCACAAAGAGATAAAATAAACTGAGTCATGGCAAAGAAAACAGTAGCATCCTTGCAATCCGGCGGCGGAAAGCAACACACGAAGGTCATCAAGATGATCAAAAGCGCGAAATCAGGGGCTTATACTTTCCGTGAAGAGATCGTCCACAATGACGATGTCAAGGAATGGCTCGGCCGCGACTGAGCGAACAGGTCAGTTGAACACCACTTTGAAGAAGGGCCGCACTTGCCAAAGTGCCGGCCCTTTTTGTCCTAAAAGCCCTCTATTCAAAATCACCTCATGAGTTTTTTCAAGCGAATTTTTTCAGGAAAGAAGAAGGAAAGTCTCGATTCGGGCCTTGAAAAAACCCGTACGAATGTATTCCAACGACTCGCCAAGGTGTTTACCGGCCGCCGAAAGGTGGACGAGGAGTTGATGGATGATTTGGAAGAGGCGCTGATCACGGCAGATGTTGGGGTCGATACCGCTAATAAAATCCTGGATCGCCTCAGGAAGCGAGCGCGTTTCGAGGCATATATGGAAGTGCAGGAATTGTACGAGATGCTGCGGGAGGAAATTGCGGGCCTTTTTTCCGATTCCGGAACACGCACACTGGATGATTTTGATAAGGGCATTCTTGATTCGAGCCAAGGGCCGAAAGTAATCATGGTGGTCGGCGTGAATGGAGTGGGCAAAACTACCTCCATTGGAAAGTTAGCTTGGCGGTACAAGAATGAAGGAAAAAAAGTCCTTCTCGGGGCATCGGACACCTTCCGTGCTGCAGCCATCGATCAATTGAAGATTTGGTCAGAGCGGGCAGGGGTAGAAATCATTGCTCAGCACATGGGGGCTGATCCTGCTTCGGTAGCCTTTGACACCTTGGAAGCTGCGGTTGCGCGCGATGCTGAAGTGGTGATTGTAGACACGGCAGGTCGCCTCCACAACAAAAAGGGGCTGATGGAGGAGTTGACGAAGATTAAGCGCGTAATGGACAAAATTGTCCCAGGTGCTCCCCATGAAGTGTTGCTTGTTTTGGATGGTTCAACCGGTCAGAATGCGGTCGAACAGGCCAAGCAGTTCATGGCGGCCACAGAAGTCTCAGGTTTGGTGTTGACCAAATTGGACGGCACGGCGAAAGGTGGCGCTGTGCTCGCCATCTCGGACCAACTGAGCATCCCCGTGAGGTTCATTGGTATTGGGGAAAAAATGGAAGATTTACAAGATTTTGACGTCATTGAATTCATCGATAGTCTTCTCCCTGAAAATTGGGACGAATCCACCACTGCCTGAGTTTATACCTACGATCCAACTCCATGAGAACAAGAACTACCCAGCCGCGCAAAGTCAATGTAGTGACCTTGGGATGCGCCAAAAACGTTTTCGATTCTGAAGTGTTGATGGGCCAACTGCGGGCCAATTCCTACGACGTAGAACATGAGTCTAAGTCAGGCGATGCTGGAATTGTGATCATCAATACTTGCGGTTTCATTGAAAGCGCCAAGCAAGAAAGCATCGATACCATCATTCGTTTTTCAGAGGCGAAAGAAGAAGGGTTGGTCGATCGGGTGTATGTAACCGGCTGCCTGTCGGAACGGTACAAAGACGAATTGAAAGATGGGATTCCGGAAGTAGATGCTTGGTTTGGAACCCGCGATTTGCCGCGTTTGCTCAAAACGTTGAAGGCCGATTACAAGCGCGAGTTGGTGGGTGAGCGTTTGCTCACAACTCCTGCGCACTACGCTTACTTAAAGATTGCAGAAGGGTGCGATCGTCCGTGTGCCTTTTGCGCGATTCCTTTGATGCGCGGCAAGCACGTGTCAACGCCGATGGAGGACTTGGTGAAGCATGCCGAGAGTCTCGCCGCCAATGGGGTAAGGGAATTGATTCTGATTGCTCAAGATTTGACTTACTACGGCTTGGACATTTATCGAGAGCGAAAACTCGCGGAATTGGTTCGTCGCCTCAGCGATGTAGATGGCATCGATTGGATTCGTTTGCATTATGCCTTTCCGACAGGATTTCCGATGGACGTGTTGGATGCAATGGCGGAACGTTCCAATGTGTGCAATTACCTCGATATGCCCTTGCAGCATGCTTCGGATGATATATTGAAAAGCATGCGGAGAGGGATTACTCAAGAGAAGATGGACCGCTTGATTGGTGATATCCGAAATCGCGTTCCTGAAATTGCGCTGCGTACCACGTTGATTTGTGGTTTTCCGGTAGAGACCGAAGCGCACCACCAGGATATGCTGGAATGGACAGCGAGAATGCGCTTCGAACGCGTCGGCTGCTTTACGTATTCGCATGAGGAAAATACGCACGCCTTTAAACTCGAGGACGATGTTTCCGAGGAGGTGAAACGCAAACGCGTGGAAGCCATCATGGAGCAGCAAGCGGGCATTTCGTATGAACTCAATCAAAAATTTGTCGGCACCCGTCAGCGCGCATTGGTGGATCGCACGGAGGACGGCATCTGGATTGGACGAACCGAATGGGATTCTCCGGATGTTGATAATGAGGTGCGCATTACCGTTCCAGGTGACGTGCATCTGCGCATGGGAGACTTTGCAGAAGTGGAAATTGAGTCAGCAACGGAGTTTGATTTGCATGGCAAGTTGGTCTGAACATAGGTACCCGGTGATGGAACAATTCCTCACCGTTCAGGGAGAAGGCGCCCACACGGGAAAAAGCGCTTGGTTCATACGCTTGGGTGGATGCGAAGTTGGATGCGCTTGGTGCGATGTGAAAGAAAGCTGGGACGTGGAGGTACATCCCAAAGTGAGCTCTGCTGCATTGGTGAGACAGGCCCAGGATTCAGGTGCGCCTATTTGTGTTGTGACCGGAGGTGAGCCTGCGATGCACGACCTCGGTCCTTTGACAAAGGGGCTGCGCGATGCAGGTCTGAAAACCCACATCGAAACATCAGGTGCGCACAAGATGTCAGGGGATTGGGATTGGGTGACGCTCTCGCCAAAACGCTTCAAAGCAGCGCGAGAGGATGCTTATGCGCAGGTGGATGAGTTGAAAGTGGTGGTGGTGAATCGCCAAGACATCGCATGGGGAGAGAGCCATGCTGAAAAAGTTGCCGAAAGCACCGAGCTGTTTTTCCAACCGGAGTGGGATCGCCGCGAAAAGGTGCTTCCCCACATCATGCAGCACCTTCAGGTCCAGCCGCGCTGGCGCATCTCACTCCAGACCCATAAGTACTTGGGACTTCCCTGAGCCTCAGCGCTCCAGTACTTCAAACGTTACGTTGCCAGTGTTTCCATTCGCATCGTAAAAGTCCAGCATGCGCAGTAAGAACTCCCGCCCTTCCTCCGTCCGGACGCAATACAATTTATCGTAATCAATGCTGTACGCGCTCGTGCTGAGATCAAAAATCTTCCAGTCATACCCAATGGCATTCCATTCAGGGCTAAATTCCAGATCATCCCAACTGTTGGTTTTCCACGTTTCCCAATCTACTTCACGGGTCTCGTAAACTTGAACGCGGTCCGTGGGAGTCAACAATCCGACCACGAGGTAGGGGATTTCGCCATCCAATAATTCCATGTATTGCGTGATGCATACTTCCCACGCCGATGCCGGAGGCTCGACTTGGTGAGCAGAAGAATTGAGCAAACTCACCTGGTGCCACACGCAGCCATCGAGCTTGGGCACAGACACCGTGTCTGTATTGAGGCCTTCCGCATCAGCAATCTGCAAAAGCCAACCGCTGTCATCCAAACCAATCAAACCCACACGTGCAATGCCGAGGGGTTCGTTTTCTTCGTCCAAACCCAGGTCGACGAGCGTCATTTCATTTGCGATCAGTTCGAGTCCCACGGTGGAATCTCCCGCCATTCCTGTGGGGTCCATCACTTCCCACTTCTCCTCTTCCAACGCATCAAAATTGATGGAAGTGTGAAAGTCTGACGCCTCGGTATGGTACGTTTTCATGGCGCGCCCCGAATTGGTCATCATCGCGGTGACGCCTCCAACTTCGCGCAAGGCGATGCACCAGTCCCGCTGTTGGCAGGTAGCTTCAATGCGGTTTTCCGTTAAGCTGAAAAACAACTGTGTTTCATAATCAACTCCCACATTCGCCTCAATCAGATTCACTGAGCCCGGTGTGCGCGCCGGGACGGGAAGTTCTCGCTCAACGCAGCTTGACAGAAAAATGAATACCGCAATAACGGGTGTTGCGAGGGGGCGAAGCAGTCGGTTCATGGGGTGCGGGATTCGATTCGATACTGGACACGGAGGTTGAAGCTCCGTCCCCAAGACATGAGGTTGGCAGCAGGCGAATGAGCCGCAGTATTGGTGGCGCCAACGATAGCGGTCACATTCGTAATGTTTTTGGCGGTCGCGGTCAATCGCCAACGTTCGGCAGGGTCGGACCACTCTAGGTGAGCGTCAATCCACGAATATGCTTCCGTACTTTGCTGCTGGATCGATTCCAAATCGGTGCTCACGACGCGTTGCGTAGGACCAATCCATCGCAGTGACGTGCCAAAATGAATGGATCTGTTACTGCTCCATTCCACGCGCGTGGCGCATTCTATCGCGGAAAAGCGAGGGAACGCCGCTTCATATTCTCCGATTTGCTGTTGCGAACTTATCCAGCTAGATGCGGCATGGAGCTGCCAGCGATTGAGCTGGATTTGACCATTCAATTTGAGTCCTTGGGATTGAAATTGCGAGAAATTCTCGTATCGGAATGTACCGTCGAGTTGGTCGACAAGGCCAATTTGATTGCGCACAAAATTGGCGAAGACCTGAGATGAAAATGCCACACGTTCGTCCTCCCAGTCGTAGGCCAATTGTGTGAAGTGGGACGTTTCGGGCGCTAGGTTTTCATTGCCGTACAAGGAGTGATTGACATCCACAAAGCGGAAATTTAATTCTTTCAGGCTTGGGGCTCGAAAACCTTTGGCGTAAGAGATCCGCACGCGCTGCGGGCCGTATTTCCATCGTCCCAGAATGCTGGGAAGGAAGGGCGCAGCAAATTGCGTGTTGTGCGCCTTTCGCAATCCAAATTGCCCCCGAAATCGATTGCCTTCCCACAGAGCTTGCGCAAAGAGTGCGGCATCGGACATGGTTTTTGATGCACCCGACATTCGCTGACTGGTGAGCGTTTGATGGTTCATATCCCAGCCCGTTCGCACCTTCAACATTCCGATACTCCATACATCACCACTTCCACGGCTCTGAAAGGAATGCATGGCGGTGGTGTCCTGCGATTCGTTTTCCAGTGGGCTGGATTCAAGCTTAGTCAGGTCGGATGCAAATGCCACGCG
>CAXDQP010000043.1:0-10892 GCA_963991335.1 uncultured Flavobacteriales bacterium | reverse complement strand
CCCGACGAGCTACCAACTGCTCCACCCCGCGATATCCACCCGACGGCGGTACCAGCGGGACACCAAAGATACGCTTAACTTTCATTTCACCAAATCGAAATTTCACTGAAATAGCTTCCGCCTCGGGGCGTACCTTTGCACTCTGACTACCAGGCAACAACGCGACCACAATGGCAATTAATTCCGAAGGAACAGCACCGCATCGAGCGGGTTTCGTCAATATCATTGGCTCTCCGAACGTCGGAAAGAGTACACTAATGAATCGTCTAGTGGGCGAGCGCTTGAGCATCATCAATAAAAAGGCCCAGACAACGCGCCACCGCATCATGGGCATTGTCAATGAGCCCGAATGGCAAATCGTTTACAGCGACACTCCAGGCGTGCTCGACCCCGCATACAAGCTTCAGGAAGGGATGATGAAGTTTGTGCGCACTGCACTCCAAGATGCCGACCTCATCCTGATGGTCACGGACACAGAAGAGAGTGACATGGCCCATCCGGAGACTTTTGCCAAGATTGCCGATATGGAAGTTCCTGTGTTCATCCTGATCAACAAGGTAGACTTGGCCGATCAGGCAATCGTTGCGGAGCGACTCGCTTATTGGCAAGAGAAGATTCCCCGTGCTGTCGTCGCGCCCATCAGTGCCCTTCACGGTTTCAATGTGGATCAGATCCTCGAGCGTGTGGTTGAATACTTGCCCGAGTCTCCCCCCTATTTCTCAAAGGATGAGTTGACCAACAAGCCCATGCGGTTTTTCATCTCCGAAATCATCCGAGAGAAAATCCTCACCCACTTCAAACAAGAAATTCCATACTCCTGCGAGGTCGTGGTAGAATCTTATTTAGAAGAAGATTCTTTGGTGAAAATCCGAGCCGAAATTCGCGTCGCCCGGGAGAGTCAGAAACAGATTGTCATCGGAAGCGGCGGCAGCATGATCAAAAGGGTTGGCATTGATGCTCGCCGGGACATTGAAAAATTCATTGGGTCGCGGGTATTCCTGGATCTGTTTGTACGGGTGGACAAAGACTGGCGAAACGATGAGCGAAAACTGAAACGACTGGGCTACCTGGATTGACCCCAAGCGCGATTCGCCATGATTGCATTCTCACACGCAAAAATTAACCTAGGCTTGTTTGTCATGAACAAGCAACCCGATGGTTTCCATGCGCTCGAAAGCGTCTTTTGGCCGGTGGATTGGACGGACGTATTGGAAGTGCACACAAAACCATCGCCGGGACTAGAATTGAAGATCACGGGGCTTGAAGTTCCCGGAACCTTGGAAGGCAATCTGATTACCAAAGCCTACGAGCTCATGGCACGTGAGTTCAACATCGGCGGTGTGACTGCCCACTTGCACAAAGTCATCCCAATGGGAGCTGGACTGGGTGGTGGCAGCTCCAATGCAACGTGCATGATTCGCCTGCTCGACCGGCTTTTTTCACTGAATATACCGGACGAAGCAGCCTTGAAACTGACGGCACAACTTGGGTCGGATTGCCCGTTTTTTTGGAAGTCAGCCCCCGCCCTTGTCACCGGAAGGGGCGAACACATCGCACCGGTGCCCGGGATGCAGTCAGAAAGCTGGAATAAGATGCACCTAACGGTAATCCATCCGGGCGTTCATGTCTCAACCTCGGAAGCTTTTGCCGGTTGCGAACCCAAAATGCGTGCCGTGGATTGGACAAAACTTTCGGCTCACCCTCCGCAGCGCTGGTCAGAATGGCTTCAAAATGATTTTGAAGATCGCGTTCGCGCCCTCCACCTGCCAATCCATGCGGCACTCGAGTGGCTGCAAAATGCAGGCGCCGATTATGTGCAAATGACAGGGACAGGATCGGCAGCCTTTGGTGTTTTTGCCCGAGAATCGCAAGCTATAGCCGCCGCCAACGGCGCCCTGGAAAAGGGTTGGACTTCGCGTGCGATTGCGATGAATGCTTGCCTCTGAGCCACCGCCGCCCTCACTTCGGGGCCTTCCAACAAATCACGGCGCCGAGCATGGCGAAAAGCAGATTGGGCAACCATGCCGCAAGCAACAGCCAGTTTTCCCGCGAAATCAATGCATCAGGTGATAGCGAAACCGACGCAGCATATACCGTGATCAATTTGGCCACAAAAACGAATAAAAAACCCGTGATCACGGCTAAAAACAGGTGATACCCCATGCCACCTCGCAATTTTCGCGCTGCGATGCCCACACCGATGAGCATCAATACATAAATGGAAAATGGATTGGCCGTGCGGCCATATTGCTCCAATTTCAACATGGCCACTTTGGCGCCACGCCGCTGTTCAATGTCAATGTGCTGACGCAATTGCGGTGTCGTCATTGTTGAGGTCATCACCGAACGTTGTCCAAAATCACTAATGTTCATGTTCAAGGCCGTATCCATTCGGGTCAAGTAGCGCAGGTGCTCGTTGCCCTCCGAATCAAAATTGCGAATGCGCGCGTTGATCAGCCGCCAAACACTATCCTCTTCGAGCCAGGTGGCCTTCGCGGCCAAAATGCGCTGTTCGAGCACGTTGTTTTCGCCCCACCGCTCCAATTGAAAACGATACCCCGTATTTCGATCGACCGTAATGGAACGAAAATAGGCCACCGTCCCGGGAGTAATTTCCCGGTACATGTGTTGATCTGAAATATGGAAATTGACATGCACGTATTCCACCTCAAACTCCACCTTACGCTCATTGGCAATGGGCAGAATGAAATGCGAAACGAGCAATGAAAGTGAGACGAGTACCGAAGAGGCAATGAAATAAGGACGCATCAAGCGCGTGAAACTCATTCCGGAACTCAGCAAGGCAATGATTTCCGTTTGCTGGGCAAGACGGCTAGTGAACCAAATGATGGTCAGGAATACGATAAAACCACTGAGCAAATTTCCAAAATGGAAACAAAAACTCAGGTAATACATCAACGTTCCAACCAGCGGTGCATCATTGGTGAGCAGCCGGCCGATATTTTCCATCAAGTCAAAGACCACTGCAATCACACAGAAAACCCCAACCATGAAGAAAAACGTGGTGAGAAATTTTCGGATGATGTAGCGATCGATGCGCTTGAGGGCCGACTGTCTGCTCATTCCGTTACAAGCGTTGGTTCAAGTGCGGAACAACAGCGTTCTTCCATTCCACGAAGTCCCCCGCGATGATGTGCTGGCGCGCTTGACGCGCCAGTTCAAGGTAGAATGCCAAATTATGCACGCTGCAGATGTACAAAGCGAGGTATTCATTGGCTTTGATCAAATGCCTCACATAAGCCTTGCTGTAAAATGAATCCACCGGCGATGTTCCTTCTGGATCCAAGGCCGAATGATCGTTGGCCCACTTTTCATTTTTCATGTTCAACGTCCCTTTCCAAGTGAAAAGCAGACCGTGACGGGCATTGCGAGTGGGCATGACACAATCAAACATGTCCACACCTAACGCCATGTTCTCCAAAAGATTTTCCGGTGTACCGACGCCCATCAAATAGCGGGGTTTGTCTTCAGGCAAAATACCACAAACCAATTCGGTCATCGCATACATATCCTCGTGCGGCTCCCCGACACTCAATCCCCCAATGGCATTGCCGGGAGCATCACGCTCAGCAATGGCATGAGCCGAAGCGGTGCGAAGGTCATTGTACGTCGAACCCTGAACAATGGGAAACAACGCCTGATCATGGCCGTAAAGCGGGCCACGAGAAGCGACGTGATTGATGCAGCGATCCAACCAACGATGGGTACGTTCCATCGATTCACGAGCATAGCGATAATCGCTCGGATAGGGCGGGCATTCGTCAAACGCCATAATGATGTCCGCACCGATGCTTCGCTGGATGTCCATGGAAGTCTCGGGGCTAAACAAGTGCTTGCTGCCATCGATGTGGCTGCTGAAAGTCACCCCTTCCTCGGTGATTTTTCGACGATCGGATAAGCTGAATACCTGGTACCCACCACTGTCGGTCAAAATCGGAAGGTCCCAATTCATAAATCCGTGCAATCCCCCTGCTTCCTCCAACACAGATGTACCCGGACGCAGGTACAAATGGTAGGTGTTGCCCAAGATGATTTGCGCACGAATGTCCGCAACGAGGTCACGTTGCGGAACAGCTTTGACCGTACCTGCCGTGCCAACGGGCATGAATATGGGGGTCTCAATCGCCCCATGATCGGTCTGCACAAGACCCGCCCGAGCTTTTGATTGTGAATCCCGAGCCTCTATTTGAAAAGTCAGTTCAGCCATCGATGGAAGTAATTCCTGCAAATGTAACTTCGGAGCATGGTTGGAACCCTTTACAATGCCCTTGCAGTTGGAATTGGCGCATCAGCAGGACTTTGGCTGGGCAAAAAAATCTCAAAAGAGCTGCAAAATCTAGTGTTTCAGGCGCTCGGCCTCTTCACCCTGGGAATTGGTTTCAGTATGAGCCTGGAAATGGACCAGCCCTTTGCGGTGTTTTTGGCCCTGGTATTCGGAACCATCGCTGGCCAAAACTTGCGCATCGACCAACGGGTGCGGCAAATGACCGACCGGCTCGGTGAAGGCACTGGCTCCGGATTGGTTCAATCTGTTTTGTTGTTTTGTGCGGGAGCGATGACCCTCATGGGCTGCATGCAAGACGGCCTGCAGAACGATCCAACCATCCTGTTCATCAAAGGCACCATGGATTTGGTCAGCTCGGCCATGCTCGCGGCGACCTTGGGACGCGGGGTGCTTTTGGCTGCACCCGCCGTCTTGCTCATCCAAGGGGGACTGACTTTAGCCTTTCAGTTGTGGGGTACCGAATGGACTCCAGAATTGACTGCCGATCTCACGGGACTCGGGGGATTGCTGCTCATCGCCCTTGGCATCGACCTCTTGAAAGTCCAATCCTTCGCCTTGCTGAACTTCATTCCTGCCTTTGCTCTGATCGCTTTATTTCGGCCGTTGGCACTTTGGATTCAGACTGAATTGCCTGTCTTATTGTTATTCTGATTGCCGATGAGAACCACCCCGCTTCGCCAGCAACGTTGGAAATGGGCCGGCGCCGGGCTTGCCGTATTGCTACTCGCCGCATTGCTCATCAGCGAAGTCAATCGAAGAATCGATGGACAATGGAATCGGCCCGGAGAATGGTGGGGCATGCAGGCTACTCAGAAAAATTATGGAGCGGAAGTGCATAAGTGGAGCGTCCATTACAATGTGCCCTTCCCCTATCTCATGGCCCTGATTCAATTGGAATCCGGAGGCCGGAAACCCGCCGGCAAACGATTTGAGGCACATGTTTTTGAGCGACTAATGGAAGTGAAGCAAGGGGATCGAAGCCATTATGAGCACGTCACGCAGGCAGATCTACAGGAAGCCAACGAAGAAGCCCTTCGCAATTTGGCAACGTCCTGGGGGCCATTTCAACTCATGGGCTACAAGTGCATTTTGCTCGATCTGCAAATCCGCGACATTCGAGGTCAAGACGCTGTGCGAGCCGGTATCGAGTGGATTCATCTTACGTACGGTGATGCGCTCCGTGACAAAAAATTCCAAGATGCCTTCCACCTGCACAACACCGGCAAGCTTTTTCCGAAATCAGGCAAACCCACCACGTTTCATCCGGATTACGTTGAAAAAGGGCTTCGTTTCATGGAAGCATATGATGAGAAACGCTAACCAACGCTAACTCAGCTTGAGCGGGGTGGTCGTCTTCCCGTGAATGCTTACCTTGATGCCTGCCAAGGATAATCCATGCCTGCGAACAAATACGCCCTGATCCGATACCGAACCATTGATCGGTGCCTCACAAACCCCGGTGCTCCCTTTCCAACAAAGGAAGAACTGAGGGAGGCCTGTGAAGAGGCACTCTATGGAAGCAATGGCGATCGCATCAGTGTTTCAACGATTGAAAAAGACTTGAACGCGATGCGAAATGATGGTGCGTTGGGTAACTATGCTCCCATCGCTTACCACCGCGATGAACGCGGTTACTATTATGAAGCGGATGACTTTTCCATTGACAACCTGCAGTTGAACCCGGAAGAATTGGAATCGATTCGATTTGCTGCGCGAACCCTCGTGCAATTCAAAAATGTCCCCGTTTTTTCTCAATTCGGCCAGGCCATTGGCAAAATAGATGACCGGCTTCGAATGGCACCCAATTTGGACACGGGCAATCTCGATTCCGTGGTGCAATTTGAATTGGCCCCAGCCACCCGGGGATCCGAACTTTTGATGCCCATCCTCGAAAGCATTCAAGGCAAACAAACGCTTCGAATGGAGTACAAAAAGTTTCAGTCCGAAGAAGCCAAAGGCGTATGCCTGCATCCCTATTTATTGAAAGAGTACCGAAATCGTTGGTATGTCATTGGATGGAACCCCGAACGGCTTGCGTACCGGACCTATGGCCTCGATCGCATCCAGCTGCTGAAAGAAGCCGATGAATCCTTCGTCGTACGCGATGATTTCAACCCTGATGATTTTTTCCTGCACTCCTTCGGTATTTCAAAAATTGCAGAAGCTCCATGTGATGTTCGGATCCGTTGCAGCAAACTGGAATTCGAGTACCTCGCTGCTCAGCCTGTGCACAGCAGTCAAAAGCTGGTCGACATAGGCCAAGGCGCATACGAACTGCAGCTGCACGTGCTTCTCACCTTTGAATTGATTCAATTCTTATTGGGACTGGGACCTGCGGTAGAAGTCATTGCCCCCGCAGACTTGCGCAATTTGATGCAGCAAAACCTCAATAGCACCTTGGATCTTTACCGCGAACAATAAAAAAAAGCACACCGTAAATTGATTACGGAGGGGCACTCTTTGTTTGTCTTGTCTAACACAAACAAGCCCCCTGTAATGTCCATTCCACTGAACCCACTGGCCTTCGCTTTTCCTTCGAGCATTCAAAATATCGCACAAGCCAAGCGTTGGATCGACGGATTTTCCCGGCCCGCAATGTTCAATTCACATGCGTGGCAGACCTCCAAAAAGCTCGCTCTGCTTGTGTGGGAATGCCATCTCGAAAACCGCCCATTCAGACGCACCCTGAACTTCATGCACCCGGCATTCTATGAGATGATCAAAACGCCAGAAGGCATCTGTTTGGTCAATGAGGCGCGACTCAGAAGAAATTGAGCTTACCTTTCACGATTTCGGAATTATTGAAAAATCAAGGCATCGTCGTGAATAACAATAACTGAAAATCAGGGGGGGCGCAGCCCCCCTTGCCGTACTTTGTGGATGAAACCTTAAATTTATCGTCAAAAATATTGATTTCGTCGATATTTTTAATAACTTCAACCCAACAAGTGGCGAAATGAACCCAACGAAATCATCCAAACTCTTCTCCAAACTGCAAGAAACCTTGCACGCAACGACCGAGGGTGATGATCGAGGCGTTTTATTCAGCTTTTCAGGAGAGCTTACCCCCGACGCAACCGATTCCATCATGCTCCTGGCAGAGAATGCACTCCTGACGAAGAATGCAAAACGAAAAGAATTGAATCGGATGAGCGCTGTACTCATTGAATGCCTCCAAAACGTGAGTCGCCACGGTTGGATTGACGATGATGGAAAGCTGCAATTGTTCCTCACATTGGAAAGCACGCCACTGGGGCATCAAATTCAAGCGGGAAATCTGGTAGACTTCGATATGGCCGCTACCTTGCGGGCCAATCTTTCTGAGGTCAATGGAATGACACATGAAGAATTGCGCGTTCGGTATGTAGAGTGCCTTTGCAACAATGAATGGTCTGAAAAAGGTGGTGCCGGGCTGGGCTTGCTCTCCATGGCCAAAAAGTCCAATGGTCCTTTGGACTATCAATTCCGAGAATTGGAATCTGGAAAGTATCTTTTTACGCTCGGAATATTGATCAAGATGTAAGCCTTCTTCACGAATAGCTTACGTCTTCCTTTCCTTCTTGCGCGCTGCTGGAAACAATATATTGTTCAAAATCAAACGGTAACCGGCAGAGTTCGGATGCAAATTCAAATCCGTTGGGGGATCGTTTACCATGTGGCGGTAGTCTTCCGGATCATGCCCGCCATAATAGGTCCACTGCCCCAAGCCCAGCGTGCCATGTATGTATTTGGCTGAACGCGTGCTCTTTGTTTCAGCCATGATGGTCACATCGGGGCGAATGTATTGCTTGCGAAATGCTGTTGTCTGCCCCATAAAACCGGGAATGACCCGCTCATGGCTTTGGGTTAACATGGTAGGAATGATGTCCCATTTGGCGCTAAAATCAAACAACGTGAAGAAATCGTTGAGCTGCTTCGTCTTGGTATGTTCTTCCGTGGCATCAATTTCTGAAAACTCATACACCATAGGATCCGTGATGAGCTGGTAATCTTGAAAGGCTAAGGCTCGGTTGAAATCGAGCGCCTTTGTTGCTCCGGCATCCGTTGGATCGCCATCAAACACGGACTCGCAAATGTCCACTTCTTCTGCCGCAAGGGCAATGTCAAAGGAATCGGTTCCCGAACACATCGTGAAAAGGAATCCGCCCCCAAGAACGAAATCACGAATTAGAAGCGCCACATTTCGCTTCATCACACTGACTTTCTCAAACCCCAATGTCCGGGCCATGCCTTCCTGACGCTGAACCTCATTTTGGTACCAAGCTGCGCTTCGATACGACCGGTAAAACTTGCCGTATTGACCCGTAAAATCTTCATGGTGCAAGTGCAGCCAATCGTATTTAGGAAGAATTTCACTCATGATTTGAGCATCGTAAATGACATCGTACGGGATTTCCGCATAGGTCAACACCAGGGTGACCGCATCATCCCACGGTTGCTTTCCATCCGGGCTGTACACCGCAATTTTCGGCGCAACCTCCAATTTGACCCGCTCCGTATTGGACTCTGGATCTGCGATTTCCACTAAGATTTGCTGCGCCTGTACATCCGCAATTACTTGATGACTGATGCCTCGAATTACACATTCTTGAACCAACGATGTCAAATTCGGCATGAGGAAGCTTCCACCACGGTAATTGAGCAACCACTCAATTTCTACCTCTTGCTCCAACAGCCAAAAGGCCAAACCATAAGCTTTGAGGTGATTGGACTGGGAATCATCCATGGGAATCAATAGCTGGGACGCCCGTATGCCTGATATCGCCATGCATACCATCATCATCCCGACACAAATTGTGCGTTTCCAGTCTATTCCAATCCGTACTATCATGGTGGCAATTTACGACGATTGTGAGCAGCTTAATCGGTCCCCTAGACTAACGCCAGCGATTGGCATCATTCAGAATGGCGATTCTGAACCTCCCTCTTCTCCCGGTTGATTCATCTTGGAGGGAACCGTCACGGTCGACTGGTTTGCGAAGTCCTCATTCGGCCGGAGGCCATCTTGAAATTCACCACGATCGAAGACCGGGTTGGCAAAACTGTCGTAATTGGCAAACTTCGCCAATCGTTGGATGAACCGCATCTTCACCGTTCCAAGTGCTCCATGACGGTGCTTCGCTAGGATCAACTCACCCAAGCCTGCCGTGTCAATCCCGTCAGGGTGCTCGGTCAAACCGTAATATTCGGCACGGTAGATGAACGCAACCATGTCAGCGTCTTGCTCAATCGCGCCCGACTCTCGCAGGTCCGGCAAGATTGGGCGTTTGTCACCGCCCCGTGTCTCTACCATTCGTGACTACTGGGATAAAGCAATGATGGGAATGTCCAATTCCTTTGCGATGCTCTTGATGGAACGACTGATGCTCGAAATCTCTTGCTCGCGATTGCCCGAAGTGGAACCCGCAGTCATCAACTGCAAGTAATCGATCACGACCATTTCAATGCCTGCGGTGGATTTCAAACGACGGCACTTGGCCCGCAATTCAAAAATACTCAAGGCCGGTGTATCGTCGATGTACAAGGGTGCTTCCGATAATTTTCCGATCCGCTCGTGCAACTGCGTGTATTCATGCGGCGCCAGGCTCCCTTTTCTGAATTTGTCGGAGCTGATTTCCGTCTCGGCAGAAATCAATCGCTGCACCAATTGCACCGCCGACATCTCGAGGGAAAACACGGCGACCGGAACATTGTATTCTACGGTAATGTTGCGCGCCATGGTCAATACAAAAGCAGTCTTCCCCATTCCGGGACGAGCAGCCAGTACAATCATATCTGATTTCTGAAATCCCCCGGTAATGTTGTCCAACTCGACAAAACCAGTGGCCACACCGCTGACACCTCCTTCTTGGTTTCGTGCATTATCGATGTCCTCCAAAGCTTGCCGCATGATGCTGCTCATGGACTCATAACTCCGGCGGATGTTGCCTTGCGCCACTTCGAACAATTGAGATTCGGCTTCATCTAGCAAATCCAAAACATCGGTGGTCTCCTCGAAGGCCTTTTGGGTGATCAAATTGGAAACCCGAATCAGTTCGCGCTGAATGTATTTCTGGGCAATGATCCGCGCATGGGCTTCAATGTTCGCCGTACTCGCCACCCGCAGCGTCAATTGAGCCACCGCTTGCGCCCCTCCTACCTGCTGCAAATCTCCTGCCTTTCGGAGGGTCTCGGTGACGGTCAAAATGTCCACCGGTTCCGAGGCATGGAACAAATCCACAATCGCCGCGTAAATCCGACGGTGGGCGTCCCGGTAAAAACTCTCCGGCTTGAGAACATCGATGATCGAATTCACGGCCGTATGCTCCATCATCATGGCACCGAGCACCGCTTCCTCTAGGTCCAAAGACTGGGGCTGTACTTTGCCCAACATGTCCGGGGCCTGCGATGGAGATTGCGCACCGCGCGGTCGCACGCGCGCTACAGAAGAATCGGAAGGGAATTGATCTTGCATGATAATGGGTGGGTGAAGTTAGGACAGGGAATTCAGCTGAGCATCATCGTTAATTCACAACGCATTGACAAGGTTCTTAACATCGGACATGACACCCTAAGTTTACAGACATGAAAAGTTCACTTTTCCGAG
>CAXDQP010000042.1:0-10897 GCA_963991335.1 uncultured Flavobacteriales bacterium | reverse complement strand
GCGCAAAGGGGACGGAGAATCGGTGCGAACTTCGCAGATTGGACTATGGCAAGGTACGGAGATTGACACCCTCATTGTTCCATTTGCGTTGAATGCGAGTTCCTGGCCCACGGAAACCATGACCCTCGCTGTGATCGTAGATGATGCTGCTGGAAATCGAGGAGCGGCATTCCGAGATTTTGATTACACCGCTGCAGCCGATTTAACCAATCTTCTCGTGGCCTTAACCGAAGAAACCGACGGTACTTCTTCCTTGCTAGCTTTCGAGAATGAATCGGTCTCAGTCAGTACGGCAAGCGGTTTTCCACTCAGTCACGACCTCGCCTACGCCGACGGAACGTTTGCCCTTGCCGATGCCGAAGCAGCAACCGTGCACCTCGTCAATCGGGAAACCATGGCGGTCGAAAACGCCTGGAATTCTGCGCAAAGCACCGGGTCTTTGCCGCTGATCAAGCGTGTGCACGCCCTGGGACTGCAAGCCGGATTCACCATTGTACACGCCAGTGGCATCGCCGCAATCAATCCTTCAGGCGCATTGCTTTTTGAGCGATTTTCTGAAGCGCCTTGGAGTCCCGTGGACGTGCGATTCACTGGAAACACCTGTGTGCTTTGGGAGAAAAATGAAGCCACCTCAGCTCACCGACTGCGCTCGTGGGATTTTGTTACTGGCGCAACGGGGCCGCTGATCAATTTGGCCGTGGAGCCCGCGGGAATCGGAAGCGTTCCAGCTCAAAGCTCCGGAAGTAGCGGGACCGTTGTCCTCGTCAGTGAAACCACGGGGCTCACCCTTGTAGACGTTGCAACAGGCTCGATGGTAGATTTATGCGGGCTCATTGGCAGCGGCACGCTCACCTCCAATGCTTATGCAATCGCTGGTTTTGGTGGCAATGAGGCTGTGTTCATCCGCGGATCACAACTCTGTCGTCAAGACATCGGACCGGTGAGCAGTGGAAGCAATTTGCCGTATGCAGGAGAAATCATGGATGTACAACCGCAAGTGGACGGCTCGGCGCATCTGCTTTTCGACCAAGGAGCGGCGAAGCAATTCACGATCTGGAATCCTTCTGATGCAGCGCCCTCCGAAAATGAAATCACCTTGCCAATAAACACAAAAGCGGTTTGGCTTGTTAATGATTGAAGTAGGAAGTACTCGCACGGGAAAGTACTTTTGATTTTTGGATCCGAGAATGATTCGGTTTTCGCCCTCCCGAGTTTTTGACCATGTTACAATATCCCCAAGAAGAGCCGGATTTTGCTGTTGCACTCTCTACGAGCCTCGTACTCTTTGGCTTCGACGGCAATGATTTGCAGGTCCTATTGGCAAAAAGTAAACGTGCGCCCTATGCCGGAGCGCTGTTCTTACCGAGCCGTTACCTGAATGAAAACGATGAGCTGATGCTCTCAGCCCGCAAGATGTTCAAGCAGCTGTTTGGATATGAAGATCCGACCATGATCGAGCAATTGCAGGCCTTTGGAAAGGTTTTTCGTCATCCAGGAGGCCGGGTCATCAATGTTGCACATTATGCATTGGTGCGCAAAAGCGATTTCCAAGCTTCTGACTGGGATGAAAACGACATGCAATGGGTCCCCTTTTCGGAGGTTCCGGACCTGGCATTCGACCACAACGAAATTGTACAATACGCGAAGGAGCGTTTGAAACGCCGGGTGAAGCGGCGGCCGGTAGGGTTCCGTTTGTTGCCGGATGAATTTACGCTCGGCCAGTTGCAAACCCTCTACGAAACTGCACTCGGCAAGAAATTCGACAAGCGAAATTTTCGCAAAAAACTCTTCAAAACTACCCTGCTCATCGATCTGGATAAGAAAGCAGATGGCAGGGCCGAAGGCCAACACAAAGGGTCACAGCTTTTCACTTTTAACAAGGAGAAATACCAGAAGATGAAAATTCAGGGGTACGACTTTTTGTTCTGACTATCTGCCAGTCGCTTCGATTGAGTAGAGCCAGCAGTTTCTAAGCACTCTGCAAGCTACCTGATGTGTGCTAAGCACTTTCTTGCATTCTAGCCAAAGTAGAAAAAGCGCCTTGAATTACAACCCCAGCGCTTCCTTCACTGCATCCACGGAGTCGAGCTTTTCCCATGGAAACAATTCAACCGTCATGGTCACTTCACGGCCTTCAGGGCTAACGAAGGTTTTTGACTTGGTCTGAGGCTCGCGTCCCATGTGTCCGTACGCCGCGGTTTCCTCATAAATCGGAGTGCGCAAGTTGAATTTCTGCTCGATGAAATAAGGCTTTGTCGGAAAGAGCGGACGAATCGCTTCCGCCAATTCCCCATCGTTCATGTCCACGCGGCTCGTACCGTACGTGTTGACATAAAAACCAACCGGCTCGGCAACTCCAATGGCATAAGCAAGCTGAACCAGCGCCTCATCACAGGCTCCGGCAGCCACCAAGTTTTTAGCGATGTAACGGGAAGCATATGCTGCAGATCGATCCACTTTGGACGGATCTTTTCCGCTGAACGCTCCGCCCCCGTGTGCACCACGGCCGCCGTATGTATCCACAATGATTTTCCGACCGGTAAGTCCTGTATCTCCATGCGGACCGCCGATCACGAAGATTCCAGTAGGATTCACATGCAACTCAATATCATCTCCAAACAACGCTTGTACATCCGTTCCCATTTGTGCTTTGACACGCGGAATCAAAATATCCTTGACATCCTGACGGATCTTGGTGAGCATCGCTGCTTCGCTATCAAAGTCGTCGTGCTGTGTGGAGACCACAATGGCTTCAATGCGTTCAGGCGTATTGTCATCCGCATATTGGATGGTCACCTGCGACTTCGAATCGGGACGCAAATAAGGCATCGGGCTCGGAGACTCGCGCCGGATGGCCGCAAGTTCCTGAAGCAGCCGGTGCGACAAGTCAAGGGGAAGCGGCATGTAATTGGACGTTTCTCGGCACGCATAACCGAACATCATGCCTTGATCACCTGCACCTTGGTCTTCCGGATTCGTCCGTTCAACTCCTTGATTGATGTCCTTGGATTGCTCGTGAATGGCACTCAACACACCGCACGATTGCGCCTCGAACATATAATCGCTTTTGGTATAGCCAATTCGGCTGATGACCGCCCGGGCAATGGATTGCACATCGAGGTAAGCGCTGCTCTTAACCTCACCCGCCAAAATGACCTGGCCTGTCGTAACAAGAGTTTCACACGCCACTTTCGAAGTGGGGTCAAAGGCCAAAAATTGATCAATCAAAGCATCGCTGATCTGATCAGCAACTTTGTCGGGGTGTCCTTCAGAAACGGACTCGGAGGTAAAGAAATAGCTCATGATAAGAATCGCTAAAGTTAGCACAGGAGTTTTTTCTCTCGCATTCAAATTTTATATTTGCATTGCTTATCGCGAAAGACGGAGGGAATTGGCCCAATGAAGTCTTGGCAACCCGGGAATGAGGCCGGGTGCCGCATCCTACCTGAGGACAAGTCCGAAGGAAAGATGAGCTTAACCTGACGGTATACCGTTCGGCTTTTGTGCAAGCGCCCCGTAATTCAAATGCACATGGCCTCCCCGAAATTGACTGCTTACCCTTCTGCCGCATCCATTGCTCAACGCACATCACTGCTGCACAAAGCAGCGGCCAAACGAATCTTGATTTTGGATGGTGCGATGGGCACTATGATCCAACAGCATCGTCTGACCGAGGAGGATTTCCGAGGCAAGCGCTTCACCCAACATTCCGACCCACTCAAAGGGAACAACGACTTGCTGTCCATTACTCAGCCTGAAGTGATCGAAGGCATTCACCGAGCATACCTCGAGGCCGGTGCCGACATTGTGGAAACCAACACCTTCAGCTCAACCTCCATTGCCCAGGCCGATTACGGACTTCAAGCACTGGCCTTTGAATTGAATGAAGCAGCCGCTCGAGCGGCTCGAAAAGCCGCGGACGGCATTTCCACCCCCGAGCGCATGCGCTTTGTGGCCGGTGCCCTCGGCCCCACCAACAAGACCGCGTCCCTTTCCCCCGACGTCAACAACCCCGGTTTCCGAGCCATCACATTTGACAAACTCGTGGCCTCTTACCGTGAACAAGCACTGGGGTTGATTGCCGGGGGAGCCGATCTACTGCTCATCGAAACCATCTTCGACACGCTCAATGCCAAAGCAGCGCTGTTTGCCGTGCACGAAGCCTTCGACGAAGTAGGAAGTGAACTACCGATCATGATCTCGGGCACGATCACCGATGCCTCCGGGCGAACCTTGAGCGGACAAACAACCGAAGCCTTCTTAATTTCCATGGAGCACATGCCTTTGTTCAGCATTGGCCTGAATTGCGCGCTCGGAGCCGAACAATTGACTCCTTACCTGGAAGTCCTTGCGAACAAGGCCCCTTTTCGGGTAAGCGCTTATCCCAATGCGGGACTCCCCAATGAAATGGGCGAATACGATCAAGATCCCCGCGCCATGGCCAATGCTGTGCTTCCATTCTTGGAACGGGGATGGATCAATGTCATCGGCGGATGCTGCGGCACAACACCGGAGCACATCCGAGCCATTGCTGACGTGGCTGAGTCGTTCCCACCCCGTGGCCTGCATGCCCCATTAAGCGACGCCATATGAGCACATCCACCGCCCATCGACCGCTAAAACTTTCCGGACTAGAGCCGCTGATTGTGACACCGGAATCCAACTTCGTAAACGTCGGTGAACGCACCAATGTGACGGGAAGTCGTCGGTTTGCGCGTCTTATTCGAGAAGAGCAATACGACGATGCGCTTGCCATTGCCCGCGAGCAGGTGGAAGGCGGCGCCCAAATCATTGATGTAAATATGGACGAAGGCCTCATCGATGGGGAACTTGCCATGACCACGTTTCTGAATTTGATTGCTGCTGAACCCGACATCGCTCGGGTCCCCATCATGATTGACTCCTCCAAGTGGTCCATCATCGAAGCGGGCCTCAAAGTGGCACAGGGCAAGTGCGTGGTGAACTCCATTTCCATGAAAGAGGGCGAGGCGGAATTTCTCCGCCAAGCTCGCTTAATTCGTCGGTATGGCGCCGCAACGATTGTCATGGCGTTTGATGAACAAGGGCAAGCCGACAATTATGAGCGCCGGATTGAAATTTGCCAACGCGCCTATACGTTGCTCACCGAACGTGTTGGATTCCCGCCTGAAGACATCATCTTCGACCCCAATGTTTTCCCTGTCGCCACGGGAATGGATGAGCATCGACGCAATGCCATTGACTTCTTCGAGGCCACTCGATGGATTCGGGAAAATCTGCCGGGCGCCCACGTCAGTGGAGGCGTCTCCAATGTCAGCTTCTCCTTTCGCGGGAATCCCGGTGTGCGGGAAGCCATGCATTCCGCCTTCCTCTACCACGGGATTCAAGCGGGCATGGACATGGGCATAGTCAACCCCACAATGCTGGAAGTTTATGACAGCATCCCAAACGACCTGCTCGAGCGCGTCGAAGACGTACTCCTCGATCGCCGGGAGGATGCCACGGAAAGGCTCCTTGCCTTTGCTGCGACTGTCGAATCCAAGGGAAATGAGCGAGAGAAAACAACCGATGCATGGCGCGAACTGCCTCTCAATAAGCGGTTGGAACATGCCCTGGTAAAAGGAATCACGGATTGCATCGAGGAAGACACCGAAGAAGCAAGAACAACCATTGGCTCACCCCTTCGGGTAATTGAAGGCCCCCTCATGGATGGCATGAACGTGGTTGGCGACTTGTTCGGATCAGGAAAAATGTTCCTGCACCAAGTGGTCAAAAGTGAACGTGTCATGAAGCGCGCAGATGCATACCTCACCCCCTATCTCGAGGCGGAAAAAGCAAAATCAGGTGCCCGAAAAGGCGCTGGAAAGGTGTTGCTCGCTACCGTCAAAGGAGATGTCCATGACATCGGGAAAAACATTGTGAGCGTCGTGCTCGCTTGCAATGGATATGAGGTCATCGATATGGGCGTGATGATTCCGAAGGAACAAATATTGGACGAAGCCGTGCGGAGGGAGGTAGATATCATCGGGCTCAGTGGCCTGATCACACCTTCTTTGGAAGAAATGATCGACGTTGCAGCGGAAATGAAACGCCGGAACATTCAAACCCCTTTATTGATTGGAGGAGCGACAACATCGCGGGTGCACACCGCTGTGAAGATTGCTCCACATATCGATTCCCCCGTCGTTCACGTCAACGACGCATCGCGCGCCGTTCCAGCTGCGTCCGCGTTAATTTCCAAAGAACATCAGGCAGCATTTGCGGAAGGCATCGCAGCGGATTATGCCAAGGTTCGAATCCAATACCAACGCGACCGCGCCAGAAAAAAACTGGTCAGCTTGGAGGAGGCCCAGGGAAGAGCACCGCAATTGGACTTCAGCTCCATTGTGCCTCCCAAAAATCTCGGAATTCAACCTGTGGATGTGCCATCCATCGCAGCAGTGCGCTCTTTTATCGACTGGTCACCGTTCTTCCGGTCATGGGGCTTGGCCGGTGCTTTTCCACGAATCTTGAACGATGAAATAGTTGGGTCCGAAGCGCAAAAGCTCTACGATGATGCGCAGCGCCTGCTTAACCAATGGGAACGCGATCCATCAGGCATAGCATTGAAAGCCATCCACGGTATTTTCCACGCCGCCCGCAGCGGAAATGAAACCATTACGTTGTTCGATTCTAGGGATCAAGCGCGTGCATGTGGTCAATTTGATTTTTTAAGGCAGCAGATCGAACAACGCGACGGCGTTCAACGTTCCTTAGCAGATTTCATCGCCCCCGGCAAAACGCCCTGTGATTACCTCGGCTGCTTCGCTGTTGCCGTGCATGGTATCGACCCGTTGGCCGACCATCAGGTCGCAGAAGGCGATGATTACCAGGCAATTTTGATCAAAGCCGTGGGTGATCGCCTAGCGGAAGCATTGGCGGAATGGCTGCATCAAAAAGTTCGTCGTGAAACGTGGGCGTACGCGCCGGAGGAATCCCTCAGCAACGCGGCCCTGATCAAAGAACAATACCAAGGCATCCGACCGGCCCCTGGCTACCCCGCTTGCCCTGACCATTTGGATAAAAAGCAAATCTGGACATTGCTCGACGCGGAGAATACTGTTGAGGCCACACTCACCGAAACACTGGCCATGCAACCGGCTTCAGCCGTTTCCGGATATTATTTCGCCCATCCTGAATCACGCTATTTGGGAGTTGGGCTCATCGCTGATGACCAAATCAATGATCTAGCTCAACGGAGAAATCTCACCGTTGCGAGCATGAAGCGTTGGTTGTCCGCTAATTTACTTTACGCATGAAAATCACACAACACATTTCGGAAGCAAAGGAGACGCTTTTTAGCTTTGAATTGCTTCCCCCGTTGAAAGGCGAAAACATCCAACAAATCCACGGAACGGTGGAGCAGCTCTTGGAGTTCAACCCCGCTTTCGTCGACGTAACTTACCATCGGGAAGAATACCTGTACCGGGAAATGACCGGGGGTCTTTTGAAAAAGCGAACGGTCCGAAAACGACCTGGAACAGTGGGGATTTGCGCTGCCATCAGTCACAAATACAACCTGGATACTGTACCCCACATCATCTGTGGTGGATTCTCCAAAGAGGAAACGGAGAATGCCTTGATTGATCTTGATTTTGTGGGCGTAGAAAACGTTCTCGTGCTCCGGGGAGATCCCATCCGAGGGGAAGGAAGGTTCAAGGGTGAAGCCGATGGACACAGTTATGCGATCGATCTGGTGAATCAAGTGGCCGATATGAATCGCGGCAAGTACTTGGACTCCGAATTGAAAAATTCAAATGCTACTGATTTCTGCATCGGAGTTGCTGGGTACCCCGAAAAGCATTTCGAAGCGCCCAATTTATCCAGTGACCTCCGATGGCTGAAACGAAAAGTTGAGGATGGGGCGGAGTACATCATCACCCAAATGTTCTTTGACAATCAAGCTTACTTTGATTTTGTTTCAAAGTGCCGAGAACATGGGATTGAAATCCCCATCATCCCCGGATTGAAGCCCCTCACTACAAAGCGTCAATTGACCTCATTGCCCCAGAATTTTCATGTGAATATGCCCGATGAATTGGTGCGGATGGTGGAGAATGCCACTTCGAAAGAGGCAGTCAAAGAAGCAGGAGTGGCCTGGTGCATACGGCAAGCCAAAGAACTCAAGGCGGCTAACGTTCCGGTCCTTCACTTCTACACGATGGGCAAGGCCAATCCTACAGCGGAAATCGCACGGGCTGTATTTTAAACGCTGTGCCGCAATTTGAATATTTTAAAGATTCAACATTCGGCTAATCATCAAAGTGCATCCTATTTTTGCGTTCAGAATAGCAAACAAAGCTCACAATGACCCAAATTGACAACTACCTTCAATTGCAAGGCGCAATCACACCCGAATTCCAGCAGAGCCTTAGCGCTTCAGACGCCATGGACTTGCTCAGAGCGGGAAATGACCGTTTTGTAAGTCTGAAATCGGTGAAACGCGAACGAAAAGCCTTGCTCGAAGGTGCCGCCAGTGGCCAAGCACCTTTCGCCGCCGTGCTCGGATGCATCGACAGCAGAGCCCCAATTGAAGAACTATTTGATGCTGAAATCGGTGATCTATTCGTGGCTCGCGTAGCAGGTAACACTGTCAATGGTGACATTTTAGGCTCATTGGAATACGCATGCAAGTACGCGGGCTCCAAAGCAATTTTGGTTCTTGGTCACACCCAATGTGGCGCCGTTAAGGGCACTTACGCCCAACTCGAAGACGGAAACCTCACTGGACTTCTTCAACGCATAGAGCCGGCTGTAACAGCCATCCGTTCTGAAGTGGGCGACACCCCGTCTGACGCAGCCATTGATCGCTGTGTCGCAAGCAACGTAGACTTGGTTTGCGATCGCATTCGAAAGGAAAGTGATATTCTTCGGTCGATGGAGGCCGACGGAACCATTCTCATCGCCGGAGCGATCTACGATGTAGCTACTGGAAAGGTTAGCTTTCGCTAAACGATAAGCTTCGACCTAAGGCTGAGACAATCCTATTTTTCGCGGAAAAACAAACGGATGGTCACACCGGATAAATTGTATTCCGACCGAATGTGATTCTCCAAGAACCGCTTGTACGGATCCTTCACGTACTGAGGGAGATTGCAGTAAAAAGCGAATGTTGGAGTTTGCGACTGTATTTGAGTCACGTATTTGATTCGCACCATTTTCCCCTTGTACATCGGCGGGGGCTGATTCTTCATGATCGGCAGCAAAAAGTCATTCAGTTGACTCGTGGAAATCTTGCGCTTGCGGTTTTCGAAAACCTCCATCGCCACCTCAAACGCTTTTAAGATGCGTTGCTTGGTGAGGTTGGAGGTGAAAACAATGGGGACATCTGTGAATGGAGCAATCTTTTCCCGAATGGAAGCTTCAAATTCCTTCATGGTGCCTGTATCCTTCGAGATCAAATCCCACTTGTTGACCAGAATAACCACTCCTCGGTAGCTATTTACCACTTGCCAAAAGATGGCTTGGTCCTGGCGTTCCATTCCATTTTGAGCATCCAATAAAAGCAAGCAAACGTCACTTTGTTCAATGGAACGAATGGTTCTCACCGTGCTATAAAACTCCAGCTGGTCTTCAATCTGCTTTTTTCTCCGCAATCCAGCTGTATCGATCAACTCAAAGTCAAAACCGTAAAGGTTGAAATCGGTGTGAACACTATCACGTGTCGTTCCAGCAATGTCCGTGACAATATTGCGCTCTTTGCCGACCAATGTATTGATCAACGTGCTCTTTCCAACGTTTGGCTTTCCAACGACAGCGAACTTCGGTACGCCCGATTCCTCAGTAATCGGCTCGGCTGGGAGCAATGCGACCAACGCATCCAAAAAATCACCCGTTCCATAACCACTGGATGAACTCACCGGATGCACCGCTGATTCGAGACCCAATTTGTAAAACTCGGAAGAGAAGGTATCGTGTGAAGCAGTGTCCACTTTATTACACGCCAAAACAACCTCTTTCCCACTCTTTCTCAGCAAACGTGCGATGTCTTCATCCAAGTCTGTGAGACCTGTTTGGGAATCTACCATAAAGACAATGACAGCTGCTTCTTCAATACTTATTTGAACCTGCGCGCGAATAGCTGCCTCAAATGCGTCATCACTCTTTGTGATCCAACCGCCTGTGTCAATAACCGTGAACTGCCGGCCTATCCATTCCGCACGACCGTACTTGCGGTCACGCGTAGTTCCGCTCGTAGGATCTATGATGGCATCCTTTGTCTCCGTCAAACGATTGAACATTGTAGACTTCCCAACATTGGGACGTCCCACTATGGCTACCAAATTATTCATGACTTCGAAGCTACTAATTGAATGGAGAACGCACTTTCAAAATGTGAAGACAAAAAAAGGGCCCTCCGAAGAGGGCCCTAAGAACGGCGTCGACATACTCTCCCGCGAAAGCAGTACCATCTGCGCTGGTGGGCTTAACTTCTCTGTTCGGAATGGGAAGAGGTGGACCGCACCGCAATAGACACCTAAACGACATGATGGACAGGGATTCCGAGCGATCTCGGTCTGTCTCATCAAATGAGAACATACTGGTAGAAAAACTAGCCTTTATAAGCTTTTGGGTAATTAGTACCGCTCGGCTGTGACATCACTGCCTTTACACCTGCGGCCTATCAACGTTGTAGTCTTCAACGACCCTCAACAAGACCTCATCTTGTGGTGAGTTTCGCACTTAGATGCTTTCAGTGCTTATCTCATCCATACATAGCTACTCAGCGATGCAGCTGGCGCCACAACTGATACACCAGAGGTATGTCCATTCCGGTCCTCTCGTACTAGGAACGGGTCCACTCAAGTCTTGAACGCCCACAATAGATAGAGACCGAACTGTCTCACGACGTTCTGAACCCAGCTCGCGTGCCACTTTA
>CAXDQP010000041.1:0-10999 GCA_963991335.1 uncultured Flavobacteriales bacterium | reverse complement strand
GGCCTATGCACCGAATGCCTTTAGTCCCGATCAAGACGGCCGAAATGATGCTTGGAAAATCGTTTGCAACGATGCTGTCAAGTCGTTTGAATTGCACATTTTCGACCGTTGGGGAAACGAGGTCTTCGAAACACAGGACAAACATGATTTCTGGATAGGTGATGTGAAAGGTGGAACGCATTTCGCGTCCAATGGGATTTACTTCTACCGCGCTGTGCTGCGGGGAGACAATTACGAGGTTCGGAGCATGGAAGGTTCGATTGCCTTGATTCGATAAACCTTATCTTTCTCGCATGAAACTACTGCGCACATTGGCGGGCGTCCTCGTCTGTTTTTTGATCCTACTAGCCGCCCAAAGCCGATATGCCACACTGCACCCAGAAGTACCCGAAAAACCGGTTGCATCCGTGCACAAAAAAATGCGTCCCGCATTGGCGGAAGCTTGGAAGTGGTCGTATCCTGAGGACGTCTGGAACGCCAATGAAGCGGGTCGAAAGTGGAAGAACATGGAGCGCTGGCTGCATGATGAAGCGGTTCTTTCAAATGCACGTTTGATCGATGGAACCTGGCGCACCGAAGGACCGAATAACATTGGTGGACGTTTTAATTTCATTCAACAACACCCTGCCGAACCCTCTCAATTCTTAGCCGGAAGCAGTTCCGGTGGATTATGGATGACCCCTGGAGACGATGAATGGGTCTGCATTACAGAAGACTTGCCCGCCATGTCCACTGGCGATTTGGTTTTTCATCCGGACTACCCGGAACGCATGTTTCTTGCTACCGGAGACCCACAAATTAGCAGCTTCCCTCGCATCGGTGCGGGGGTTTTTCGTTCCATGAATGGAGGAGCCAACTGGCAGTCTGCAGGGCTCGATTCTATGGGGGTCATTAGTAAATTATTGTACCTCGATGGAGAACAACAGGCCCTCCTTGCTGGTGCCATGGGGAATCCCGCCATACCTGGGCCCAATCGTGGGCTTTTCAAAAGCCTCAACTATGGATTGGATTGGGAGCAAGTTCTTTTGCCCAATGATTCCGCCGGCATCACGGACATCATTCAGGATCCTGCCAGTGGTGACCTATTTGCGAGCGCCTGGCATCGGACCAGGACATCAACAGAGAGCATTGTTTCGGGACCACACTGCCGCATTTGGAAGTCGACTGACCAGGGTGAAAATTGGTTCGCTTTGGAAAATCCATGGGGACCGGACGAGCGCGGCCGCATTGGACTTGCCGTTTCCAACTCCGGTGTTCACGCATTGGTCGTGGGGCAAAACAGTCAACTGGACAACATTTACCGAACACAAGATGGCGGCACCTCATGGGAAGCACTCATTCCGATTGAAAACATCCCTGAAAACGCATTGGGTGGATTTGGATGGTACTTTTCGAAAATCCGAATCAATCCATTCAACGATCAAGACATCACCATTCTCGGAGTCAACCTCTGGAATTCGATGGACGGTGGTGCGAATTGGAGCCTAATGGGACCCGAATGGTGGTCCTATGAAGTACATGCAGACAAACATGACTTGCAATGGATTGGACCGGAATCATGTGTCTTAGCCACGGATGGCGGCTTATACCGATCGGACGATCATGGTCTCTCTTGGGACGACATTGAAGACATACCCGTCTCCCAGTTTTACCGCGTCACGTGGAACCCACACAATCCAGGAGTGTACACGGGCGGTGCCCAGGACAATGGGACCACCACGGGTTCTTATTTGGCGCCGAATGAATGGACACGCGATCTGGGTGGAGATGGATTCGCCTGCATTTACCATCCCGAAAATCCCTTCTTGCGCTATGCCGGCTATCAATGGGGAAATTGGCGCTTCAGCATGACCGGACCCGATGAAGAACCGATTTGGAACGATTTTCTGAATGGCATTGACGAAGAAGATCGCGTTTGGTGGGATGCGCCATTGGCTTACCACCCCGCGAATCCCGATGTAATGCTCACAGGCACCCAGCGCGTTTACCGGATGAACAATGCACCGGAAAACTTCTGGCAGGCCGTCAGCCCTGACCTTACTGAAAACACCGAACCCGGATTGTCTTACCGCTGTATAAGCACTGTTGCGGGATCTCAATTTGATGAAAATAAAATGGCAGCAGGTACTACTGACGGCCATCTATGGATCACAGAAGATGGCGGTGGCAATTGGACGCCCATGGAAACCGGACTGCCAGGACAATTTATCACCGATGTGGAATTTGATCCTCATTATCCTGACTCCATGTTTTGCACCGTAAGCGGATACCGAAACGCCGATTATGAGCCCTATATTTTTCGGGCAGCCATTGGCGGCCCATGGCAATCCATTCAAGGGAATTTACCGGTGCATCCGGTGAATCAAATCCTACCGCTCACCGATAGCATTTGGGCTGTGGCCACCGATGCCGGTGTCTTTGCAACGAACAACTGGGGAAATGCTTGGCAGCCGGTCGGTGAGTTGCCTGTAATTCCTGTCTATGATTTGGCTGCTGATACCATCACAGACCGCCTCGTGGCAGGAACATTTGCCCGAAGCATACTCAGTTTTCCGCTGGATTCCATCGTTCCTGAATCGCTCAACCCGGTTGATACGACGGGGCAGAATACAGTGCAACGGATACCAAATGCGCTCAAAGCATTTCCAAATCCATTCACCGATGAATTGAATTTAGACAGTGAAATGCCTTGGAGGGAGTGCAGGATAATTGGCAGCGACGGCAAAACGATCGAAGTTTTAAAGAGAAACGGACAAACCGAACGCGTAACATTCGACGCAACCAATTGGCCGATCGGAATCAACTTTCTGCACCTGCAATACACTTCGGGCCAAGAAGAAACATTGCGCCTATTGAAGCAGTGAACATTCTTTGCTCCATTCCATGATTAGCGCACCCAGAATTTGGCTGCAGCAGTTGTTTCGTGGAATCGTAGGATGTGCATCCCGGCATAAAGGCCTAACACAGGGATCTGGTTTTGACCGAAGGTCCACATTCCCGCCGAAACCTGTTTGCCCGCTGCATCAAATATGCTCCATGACTGCCCCGCATTGTTGCCATTGAGCCACTGCACCTGCAAAGGCACAGAACCATCCGTAACAGTGGGAAAAACCCGAACATCTCCATCCAGATCTCGCAGCCACTCCTGGACTTCTACCGCGTTGTAATCATACGGACCACAAAGTGGTTCGTAACCACTGCAAACCCAACTAGACGTGGCGCTGGCGATGGTTCCAAGTGTTTCGTAGTAGGCATCTGCGTCACCAACGTGCGCCACATGATCAGCACCCTCCAAGATTGTGAAGCAACTCGAAACCCCCAACGATCCGGCTACTTCATGAATCGTTGAACTCCCATCCACTTCTGTGATGGGAAGTCCGTTGAGGCTGATCACACCAGATCCGAAAGGAACGGTTTGATCGGAGCTGCCATGAATGGATACCATTGGCTCATCTCCTTCACTGATGTAATCTGTTGTTTTCAATGCCCCTGCAACGTTAATGACACCGATCACTTCAGAACTATAACCTGGATTCCCTGATTCACCCTCCAGGCCACCTGCCATACCCGGTGCACTTTGGTCCACTTGCTCAGGAATTTCGAATTCTTCATCCACATAAGCCAAATGCAGTCCCAGAAAAGCGCCTGCAGAAACGCCTCCAATCATGATGCGATCGGGGTCGATTCCCCAAGGGTTATCATCTTCTGCGACGGTTTTCCGAAAATATCGAACCGCGGCTTTTCCATCGTGGTAGCCTCGCCAAACCGAACGGACCATCGCATTGGGAATATCAAAGAAATTGTCAATCCCCAGACGGTATGTGATAGAAGCGACCACATACCCCATGCGCGTCAAATCCTGACACAAAGCCAAAACGTCGGGATTGTCATTTTCACCTCCGATAAAAAACCCGCCGTGGGCCATAATAATCAGCGGACGATTTTCATTGACATCTCCCTGTGGCTCGTAAATGTCGACCAGCAAGTTTTGACCGAATCCTGTTGAATTGATTGAGTTGCCATAAACAATATCCGATGTGACTTCGAACGATTCAAATGCGGATGCAAAACGATAACGTGTGCCGTCACAATCTGACTGAGCAAGCGCAGTTTGAGGTCCATTTATCAGGATCGCGATTAAAAAAGGAAGTATGAATTTCATCGTCTTTCGGTGTATTTTCGTGTCAATAGTACATCATAATGCCTCCGTCGTTACAAAATCAACTGTATTCTATACAAGTCCAGGTTTTTTGCTGCGCACTCGCCAGTGCAATTGCTTTGAATAGTTGTTTGAATCGCCCGTCAAAAATGAATGACATGGTCGTTGAGCATGGCATACAAGCCATGGAAGGGTTCAACATTGCTTTCTTGCCCGGAGCGAATACCGATTCGCTGCTTTTGGCAGATGGTTGGAAGCGAACGGATGCAGGGAGGCTGGTGACCAAGGCTTTTGAAGTGCCCCGGTTTCAGTATGCCCCAAAGGTCACATTGACCCTTTCGCTCAAATCCACGGGAGACCCATGGGACAAGTCTGGAGCGGTTCTTCTGCTTCAAGATGACTGGGCGAAGCGCATTGAGCAGGATTCGAGCGCCTGGCCGGGCATCGAGTCAAATGCAAACAATGGATTCACGCCTGCACTCGAACTCCTGCGGTTCATCACCCCGTTTGGTGTGGGACACTATAGCGACACCGAACGCTCTAACGAATACCGCCCGGTATACATACCCAAATGGGAACAACAAGTGAGCTGGCAAAATGACATTTCACACCTTTGGAGCGCGATGCAGGACTCCATCACCCTCGCCGTCTACATCGACACATGGAGTGCCGAAGGGCATGAACTTGACCTGAATCTCACATTCAAAGACAAGTTAGCGCGTGTTCCACCTCTGCCACAGATCCAGCATTTGCCACTCGTCAACACCACAAAATTTCACGCCAATCAATCCCCCTTTGATGGGTTTGCGACCAACCCTCTGAACCTGGACTTCCATTTGTCCGAGCCTGCTGCAAATGCTGTGTTGCACTATATCCCAACGGGACACGGAGGCCACTCTGAAGGAGATGAATTTGTCCCTTGCCGCCACATTCTTTCGCTGGACCTTGACACCATAGCCCAATTCACTCCCTGGCGAGATGATTGCGCAAGTTTCAGGCGTTTCAATCCATCCTCTGGTGTCTGGACAGAGCGAACCTATTGGCAGGGAGACAGCATTGATGAGCGCATTGCATCTTCGGATTATTCGCGTTCTGGATGGTGCCCTGGGAGCGATGTGCCTGCGATGAAATTCAATCTGGGAAAGCTAGAAGCAGGAACGCATCAGCTAACAATCGATGTGCCGGATGCCCAGCATTACACCGATGCGGCCATGAATTTCTGGAATGTGGCCGCTTACTTGACTTGGCAGCGACCTGAAGAGCTCTAAATCATTGCTTTATTTGCTTTTCTGAACGACCTTTGCGCCCGCTCCAAAAGCAGGTCAAATTACCCGCAACAGACGAAAACGCGTCGTCAACAAGTACGGAGAACCAATTGATTGAACATGGCAAAAATCATATACACCCAGACCGATGAAGCGCCAGCGTTGGCAACCCATTCGTTTCTGCCCATCGTACAGGCCTTTGCGGCCAAGGCAGGCGTGGAATTGGAAACTCGTGACATCAGTTTGTCCGGTCGAATTTTAGCAGCCTTCAATGACTTGCTGCCTGCTGAACAGCGTGTTGATGACGCATTGAAAGAGCTCGGTGAACTTGCCAAACAACCGGAAGCCAACATCATCAAGTTGCCCAATATCAGCGCATCTGTGCCTCAGTTGAAAGCTGCTATTGACGAATTGCAGTCACTTGGATTCGCCTTGCCTCCCTATCCTGAAGAACCAACGACGGCGGCCGAAAAGGATGCCAAAATTCGCTATGATAGCGTCAAAGGCTCAGCGGTGAATCCTGTTTTACGCGAAGGGAACAGCGATCGAAGAGCTCCCAAAGCCGTCAAGGCATATGCCCGAAAGCACCCGCACAGCATGGGAAAATGGTCCTCCGATTCTAAATCCCACGTTGCCCATATGGCATCCGGGGATTTTTATGGGTCTGAAGAAAGCCTAACCCTATCAGCAGCCACCGAAGCGACCATCGTGTTCAAAGACACAAACGGCAGTGAGCAAATCCTAAAGTCAGCATTCCCCCTGCAATCGGGCGAAATCATTGATGCTGCAGCATTGAGCAAAACGAAATTGCGTGCATTCGCAGAAGAGCAAATGGCAGACGCCAAGGCACAAGGTGTCTTGTTTTCTTTGCATCTCAAGGCAACAATGATGAAGGTCTCTGACCCCATCCTGTTTGGAGCATTCGTCGAAGCCTTCTTTGCGCCTGTATTCGACGCATTTGGAGAAGAACTTGATCGACTGGGAGCCGATACACGCAATGGCTGGGGCGATGTACTGGACAAAATCAATGCCTTGCCGCAGGAACGGCAAAACGCCATTAACGTGGCGATCGAATCGACATACAACGAGCGGCCTGATTTGGCCATGGTCAACTCCGACAAAGGCATTACCAATTTGCATGTTCCTTCAGATGTCATCATTGATGCATCGATGCCTGCCATGATTCGAAACTCGGGTCGCATGTGGGACAAGGACGGAAATCCACAAGACACCAAAGCGGTCATACCCGACCGATCATACGCTGGTGTGTACCAGGCGACCATTGATTTTTGCAAGGCCAATGGTGCCTTGGATCCGAAAACTATGGGAAGTGTTTCCAATATTGGCTTGATGGCTCAGAAAGCAGAGGAATATGGTTCGCACGACAAAACATTCGAATTTCCTGGAGACGGAACCATTCAAGTTGTCGCCAAAGACGGAACGATTCTTCTGGAGCAATCCGGACAGGCGGATGACATCTTTCGCATGTGCCAAGTAAAGGATGCGCCCATCCGTGATTGGGTTGGACTAGGAGTCAAACGCGCAAGAGCCACCGGCAATCCCGCTGTGTTTTGGCTGGACCCTAACCGATCGCACGATTCTCAGTTGATCCAGAAGGTTGAAGCCTATCTCAAGGATCACGATACTGCTGGACTGGACATCCGAATTCTATCCCCGGTTGCGGCCACCGAATATTCTCTTCAACGCATCGTTCAAGGAGAAGACACCATCTCGGTCACGGGAAATGTCCTCCGGGATTACCTGACGGACCTCTTCCCCATATTGGAAGTTGGAACGTCTGCAAAAATGCTATCCATCGTTCCCTTGATGAACGGAGGCGGATTGTTTGAGACTGGCGCGGGTGGTTCAGCCCCCAAGCACGTGCAGCAACTGCAAGCAGAAAACTATCTCCGTTGGGACAGCCTCGGTGAATTTCTTGCCCTTGCGGTTTCATTGGAGCACTACGCGGAACACACTGGAAACCAAAAGGCACGCATCATGGGGCAATGCCTCGACGACGCAACCACCCGTTTTCTAGATGAAGACAAGAGCCCAACACGCCGTCTTGGTGGAATTGACAACCGTGGCTCCCACTTCTATCTGGCTTTGTATTGGGCAGAAGCCTTGGCCGCTCAAACAGATGACAATGAATTGAATGCGGACTTTACGACGCTGGCGTCATCACTGAAAGCTGCAGAGTCCTCGGTCATAGAAGAATTGATCAGTGTGCAGGGAACGCCTGCAGATATCGGGGCTTATTACCGACCCGATGCAGAAAAAGCGGAAAAAATCATGCGGCCGTCGGCCACCTTGAATGAAATCTTAAGCCAGTAATTCAGATCCCGCGTTACAAGCGGAGGAGTAAAAACAAAAAAGGGATGACCAAACTTGGCCATCCCTTTTTTCGTGCGACACAACCGGTGATTACTGGTACACGCGCACGTAATCCACGGCCATGAAAACCGGGAATTCCGTCGATGCGTCCGGACTTCCGGGCCAGTTTCCACCGACAGCCACGTTCAGAATGAAAAAGAACGGATTGTTGAATGGGTAGGGCTGTCCCTGCATCAAGGTAGGGTTGATGGTAAAATAAACTTGGTCGTCCATCAGGAACTTGATTTCATCTTCCATCCATTCCACAGAAAAGACATGAAATTCTTGATCGAAGTGATCGGGATAAATTGAAATCGAAGTTCCTTGGTGTGTCCAGTTTGGCCAATCAGCCCCCCAATGTGCTGTGCCGTGAACGGTTCCGGGAAGATGGCCCAGCAATTCCATGATGTCGATTTCACCACAAGCGGGCCAACCCACATCTGGATAATTTGAGCCCAACATCCAAATCGCAGGCCAGACGCCTTGCCCCTTGGGCAGCATTGCACGCACATCGATACGACCGTACTGGTGCTCCTGCAATCCAATGCTCTTGAGGCGAGCCGAAGTGTACGCATTCTCCCCCACCTTTTCTGCTATGATGAATAACTTACCATCGCCAACAAAGCTATTGTTTGCACTATTGGTGTAGGATTGGAGCTCGTTGTTGCCCCAACCACCGTTGCCGGAACCTAGGTCATACGTCCAATTGGCTGGGTCAATGAATTCCCCATCAAATTCATCCGACCACGCCAGCGACATCCCTTCATAGGAGGTTGCAGCATCGTAGCCTTCATCGGAAATGAAAATGTCCGTGTCATCATTCCGCAAGCCAACGTTCACGAAGGGCTCTCCCACTTTGATGTATCCATTGACTGGATTCGACAATTCCACCTGGAATGATTCATCCGGTTCTAAGTATTCATCCGTCACGATGGGAATGGAAATTGTTTTGGACGTTTCGCCTGGAGCAAACGTCAAGGAACCTGAAGAAGCGACGAAATCATCGCCAGCGGTTGCAGACCCTTCGATGGTGGCATATTCTACCGTGACTTCGCTGGTATTCACTGGACTGACGCGCACCTCAACAGTGACCGAGGACAGCAACGCCGTCTCAAAATCGGCGACGTCATTTGCCCAACTAATTTCTGAGTTTATTTCCGGCTGTGGATCATTGCACGCCTCGCATGAGGTCAATAGAACGCATACCGCAATACCCAGATATCCAACTAACTTCTTCATTTCTTTCTCTTTTCAAACGCGCTATCAATCCGCGACAAACACGATGGTAAACCATCCCTCAGCTTGGACGCAGTCTCCTCCTTGAATTGGACCGTGCAACACCAAACGGTCTTCCGTAATTTCCACGATGTCATAAAAGGGACCGGAATCCCATACTCCCATAAACCCGCAGAGGGTTTCTGTGAAGGATCCCAGTGTGATTTGATCCTCTCCCGAGGTTCCGGCGCCTTCCACGAGTAAATAAGTCGTAGGAGGAATCTCAATCACTGTCTCGACGTATCCTTCAAATGGATTCATGGTGCTGCCGTTGTTGTTGTACAGGTAGGCACCATCTTCGGTGAACTGGTATTGGTCATCGGTTTGCCATTCGGTATGTCCATCGGCAGGTGACGTGTACCACTCCGTTGAATACGGCGCAGGCCCAACTGAAATCGCGCCGGATTCATTCGACAACTTCCACGTCTTCTGGTTGTCACAACCTGTGAGCAACGCCTTCGTTCCTTCACAAGGCAGCTCCAAGGTTTGATCAATTGCCACGATTGCAGTGGCAGAACCCATGCCACCAGCGGTGTGCACGGAATACGACAGCGTGTATTCTCCTTCTACGGGATAATAGGTGGTATCGCTGGGTTTATCGGATGTCTGACCATTTCCGAAATCCCACAGATGCAAAAACGCGCCTTCTACCGCCTCTGCGCTGACCGCAACACGATTGGAATCGATGCCCACCACCTGGCCTGTGGAATCGATTGCATCGATAAAGTCCCAAGAAATAGTCGCTTTGGGACCACCAGGAAGATCAATTCCTTCCTCGGTGTATGGCTTGCAGCCTTGGACCACCAGCAGCAATGCAATTCCGCCAAAAATGGCTGTGTTCAATGTCTTCTTCATATCAGTATCCATTGTTTTGTGTGATGTTGCCTCCAGACAACGTAATCTCTACCTCTGGAATCGGAAATACTTCATTGACACCAGCGGCAAAGCCCTGGTCTGCCAAAACTTGCGCCGCACGGCCTTGGCGAACCAAGTCGAAAAAGCGATGTCCTTCCAACCCCAATTCCACTCTACGTTCGTGGTAAATCGCTTCCAGCAAATCAACACCGGTGACGTCATCGCCTAACGCAGGAAGCGCATTGGGATCGGTCCCAGAAGCGCGTGCACGCCCACGAACAAAGTTGACGAACGTGCGTGCCGTCGCTTCATCGCCCAAATGGTATTGTGCCTCCGCATGAAACAACAAGACATCGGCATAACGAATGACCCGATCATTGGAATATCCGTTGGGATTGGGATCACCGAAAGGCGCCTCATCCGAGGCATTGATGAAAAACTTTTTGGTGTAGTATTCGTGGGGCATTCCCGTTGACTCCAACGTGAATTCACCGCGATCTCCCATTTGATCTCCTACTTGAAAAACGCTCGCTCCGAGACGGGGATCGCCACTTTCAAATTCATCGACAAAATTTTGCTCAGGAATGTTGAAGCCATATCCCCCGAATTGACCACGGGCTCGTGTAAAGACATTCGTGAAAGTGCCTTCCAATTGATTTCCCCAATTGCCCCCTGAAGCGTTCATGTATTGAATCTCCCATATTGAGCCCGGACCATTTTCTCCTGCTTCTGTAAAGATGTTACTATAATCACCTTCGAGGAAATATTCCCCTGACCCCACGATATCGTAAGTCAAATCACGGCAAGGTGCCCATTCGGATTGGTAAGCGTGTGCTTTGGCGAGGAGTGCTGTTGCTGCTCCCCATGTTGCACGGCCAATTTCTGAAACGGAAATCCCGCTGCGCTTCGGCAATTATTGACGAGCCAACTCCAAGTCCGTTTCGATTTGCGCCCAAACCTCCGATGCTGGATTGCGCGATTGCTGGTATTCACTCGGAGCAAGGTTTGCTAAAATCAGCGGAACATCTCCGTACATCGTGACGAGGTTGAAGTACCAATATGCTCGAACAAA
>CAXDQP010000040.1:0-11083 GCA_963991335.1 uncultured Flavobacteriales bacterium | reverse complement strand
TACGCGGAGTTGATGGCGGGCTCTGACGACGATGCTCCGACCCTTTCACATCGATTGCTTCCTGTGCGATTGCCACAAGTCCTCGAAAAAGCCAAAGATGGTCAGCCCGTTTTTTTGGTTGTGATTGACAACCTGCGGATGGATCAATGGCGCATGATTGAACCGTTGCTGTTGGATAAGTACCGCGTCGCCAAGAATGACTCCTACTTTTCGATGCTGCCCACCGCTACGCAGTACGCCCGAAATGCACTTTTTGCGGGACTAACACCCGCCGAGATTGCGCGTGTTTTTCCTCAGTATTGGGTCAGTGAGGAGGAGGATGGGAGCAAAAACCGCCACGAAAAGGCCTTGTTTCAAGCCATGCTGAAGCGCATTGGTTTTGAGGGAAAGTCAGATTATCATAAGATCACCAACCTCGCGGCGGGACGGAAGTTGGTGGAACAATTTCACCAATTGAAGGGGAATGACATCACAGCTGTGGTCTACAACTTTGTCGACATGTTGTCGCATGCCCGAACGGAAATGGAGGTTTTGAAGGAGTTGGCAGAAGATGAAGCCGCTTATCGCTCATTGACTCATTCGTGGTTCGAGCATAGCGCCTTGAAGGAGTTGCTGGATAAGATGGCGGAATGGGATGCGCGCGTTGTCATAACGACGGACCATGGTACGGTCCGCGTGGGCAATCCGGTGCAAGTTAAAGGGGAGCGCAGTACGAACTCCAATTTGCGCTACAAGGTTGGGCGGAACCTCGGTTATGATGCAGGTGACATTTTTGAAGCCAGGGAACCTGAAAAATTGGGGCTGCCCCGTCCGCATGTTAGCAGCGCGTACATCTTTGCGCGCGAAGACGATTTCTTAGTTTATCCCAATAAATACCATCATTTTGCTCAGTATTTTCGTGATACATTTCAGCACGGGGGTATCTCTTTGGAGGAAGTTGTGATTCCGTGGGTGGAACTTGAAACGAATTAAGTCGATGTCATTCTTGCGCCATGCGTGACTTGCAAGTGGTTTGGAAATCGGGGCCTTTTGAGTTGGCTCAATTGGAAGATGTTGCCCAGTCGCTATGGGCTCAAGTAAGCGCGCGCATGCGTCACGATAAAAACGACAACCCCCTCGGTGTAGTGGCGCTGCAAGGAGTCATGGGTGCGGGGAAAACTACGCTGGTGCGCGCTTTGGGACAGGCAGCTGGCATTGACGGTGAAGCAGTCAGCCCAACGTTTGGGTTGGTGCAATGCTATCAGCGCGGCGACTGGCGACTTTTTCATTTGGATTTGTACCGCCTCAAGGATGAATCAGAGGCTTGGGATTTGGGGCTAACCGAGTATTTTGATGCGGAAGCTTTGTGCTTTGTGGAATGGCCAGAGCATGCCCCGGGGCTTCTGCCGAATGATTCGTTTCTGCTGCAGATCATTGTGCAAGGAGGCCATGACAAAGGCGCGCGGGAGTTAATTCTCAGTCATTCATAGTAGTTCGTCCGCTGGAATTAGTACTTTGCCTCACGTATGAGCGATCATAGCAAAAGAATCCAATCCTTGGCGCGCGAAGCAGCGCTCTTGCCGCAAGAAGAAGTGCTGCAAATTTCAGCGCGCAATCAAGAGCTTGTAATCGGTATTCCAAAGGAAGAAAGCTTGCAAGAGAAGCGCGTGGCTTTGGTGCCTGAGGCAGTGGCGCTGTTGGTCGCTCGCGGCCACCAGGTATTGATTGAGTCCGGAGCGGGTGATCAAGCCCATTTTCAAGACAGCGACTACAGTGAATCCGGCGCGCACATTGTGTACGATCGCCGCCAGGTTTTTCAGACGGGAATGGTGATCAAGGTAGAGCCGCCGACTTTGGAAGAAGTGCAGTTGATGGGCATGCGACAAACCATCATCAGTGCCCTGCAATGGACGGTGCAGCCGAAGGGATTGCTGGCCGCTTTGGCCGCCAAGAAAACCACTGCCATTGCTTGGGATTTTTTACAGAATGACAACGGAATCTTTCCCTTGGTTCGAGCCATGGGAGAAATTGCGGGAAATTCAGCCATCCTCATTGCTGGAGAGTTGCTTGCCGGGCCGCATGGACGAGGCAGTCTTTTTGGAGGAGGCTCCGGCGTCCGTCCTTCGGAAGTCGTCATCATTGGTGCAGGCACGGTGGGTGAGTTTTCGGCCCGAGCTGCCATTGGTTTGGGAGCATCTGTGAAGGTTTTTGATAATAGTCCGCACCGCCTGATCCGCCTGCAAAATGCTTTGGGCCAGCGCTTGTGGACTTCAACGATTCAGCCCTCTGTTCTTCAGGAAGCATTGAAAACGGCAGACGTCGCTATCGGAGCAATCCGGGGCTCTGGACAGCGCGCTCCTTTGGTGGTTTCAGAGCCGATGGTGGCGGGCATGCAGCGCGGTTCAGTGGTAATCGACGTCACCATCGATCGCGGAGGGTGCTTTGAAACCAGTCGCGTGACTTCGCATGAGCGACCGACTTTCGTGGAATTGGATGTGATTCACTACTGCGTTCCCAACATGCCATCCCGTGTGAGCCGGACGGCATCCAAGGGATTGAGCAATATCATGGCGCCTTTGTTGTTGGATTTTGCGGCTGACGGCGGAGTGGAGGAGTCTATCCGCCGCAACCCATTCGCGCGGTCAGGGGTGTACATGTTTAATGGACAAGTGACCCATCCGGGCCTTGCCGCCGAGTCTGCACTCCCTTTCAAAGACCTCGACCTTTTATTAGCATCATTCTGACCCTTGCGAGGCATTGGTCGACCCGGACACAACACGTTGAATTTCACTGAGTTTTAGCAAAGCTTCAACCGGCGTAAGGTTATTCAGATCAAGGTCTAAAATTTGCTCCCTGACTTGCTCGAGTACGGGGTCGTCCAGCTGAAAGATGCTCATCTGAACATCGGACAATTGCGAAGTGGCGGCCTCTTGGACACGAAGTGTTGGCGCTTCGTCGCCTTCCATTCCTTGTCGACTGCTCTCGAGTTGCGCCAGTACTGTTTTGGCGCGGCGCACGATTGACTTTGGCACGCCTGCTAATTGGGCAACTTGAATGCCGAATGAATGATTGCTTCCCCCTGCCGCAAGTTTTCGAAGAAAGACGATTTTGCCATCGACTTCTTTGACAGTGACATTCAAGTTTCGAATGCGGCTAAAGCGATCTTGCATGGCATTGAGCTCGTGATAATGCGTCGCAAAAAGTGTCAAAGGTCGCTCAGTCTGCTGATGCAGGTGCTCTGCAATGGCCCATGCAATGCTCACTCCGTCATACGTGCTGGTGCCACGACCGATTTCATCCAAGAGAACGAGGCTTCGATCGGTCAGGTTATTCAGAATGGCTGCTGTTTCATTCATCTCCACCATGAAGGTCGATTCACCTGAGGAAATATTGTCCGAGGCGCCCACGCGCGTGAAAATGCGATCGAGCACGCCGAGTGTGGCGGAAGCGGCGGGAACAAATCCACCCATTTGCGCCATCAAGGAAATCAGCGCCGTTTGCCGAAGCAATGCAGATTTTCCGGCCATGTTGGGTCCCGTGATCATCAGGATTTGCGCTTGCTCGCCGTTCAAGGTGATGTCATTGGCTACGTAACGTTCCCCCGCATTCAGTGTTCGTTCAATCACGGGGTGTCTCCCGTTGCCGATCTGGATGCTGTGTTCGCTGGACATGCGTGGACGGACGTAATGGTATTCCTCTGCAATTTGCGCCAGACCCGTCAGTGCATCCAATGCACCAATGACTTGGGCGTTCTCCTGTAAGGCAGCGATTTCGTTTGCGGTTGCGGCGACCAAGCTTTGAAAGCACTCCCATTCCAACGTGCTGGTTTTGCTGTCGGCATCGAGGATTTTCTGCTCCAGCTCCTTCAGTTCTTCGGTGATGTAACGTTCCGCTTGGGTCAGAGTTTGTTTCCGAATCCATTCGGTAGGAACCTTGTCCTTATGGGTGTTCCGGACTTCGAGGTAGTAGCCGAAAACTTGGTTGTAATCAATTTTTAATGAGCTGATTCCTGTTCGCTCCGTTTCGCGCTGGCAAATCGCATCCAGGGCCGCTTTTGAGTCGGACTTGATCGTACGCAGGCTGTCAAGTTCCGCATTGACACCCAATTGTATGACCTGTCCCTTGGTTGGGTTCACCGGGGGTTCATCCACCAATTCAGATGATAGGCGCTGGAGCAAATCATCACAGGGGGACATGCGTTCCAGATATGGGAATAGGGGCTCAACTCCTTCAGCAGCGCGTGCAATTTTGTGGGCGCTTTGGATTCCCAGCCGCAATTGAGCCAATTCACGTGGATTGATTCGACCGGTACTAGCTTTGGAGGCCAATCGCTCCAAGTCGCCCATGCGTCGGAACAGCCCTTGCATGTTTTCACGGAGCTCATCTCGATCAAATAGGGCGTCAACAGCGTTATGCCGCTGCTCAATCGAAGCGATTTTAGTAAGCGGCATGAGGAGCCAACGGCGGAGGGTCCGCGCACCCATTGGTGACCCTGTCCGATCAATCGTCGCAGCGAGGGATTGACCGTCGGGATGATTGGCTTGCACCAACTCCAGGTTTCGGATGGTGAATCGATCCATCCAAAGCGTTCCTGATTCGTGCAGGGTTTGAATCTGCTTGATATGCCGCGGTCGATCGTGCTTCGCGTGTTCCAGATAGTGCAGCACAGCTCCCGCAGCTATCGCGGCTTGCGGTGATTCATCCAGTTGAAACCCCTTGAGATTACCCGTTTCGAATTGTTTGTGAATCCGATCCGTGGCATAATCAATTTTGTAAATCCAATCGTCCAATCGGCTCACGTGCCAGTCTTTCCCAAAATCGTCTTCAAAGGCTTTTTGAAGCGGTTTGGAACAAAGAATCTCCGAGGGTTGGTGCGCTCTCAATAGGCGGTCAATCAATTGTTTGTCGCCTTCTGCAATTGCGAAATGACCGGTGGAAATATCCAAAAACGCCACGCCGGCTGATTTTTTGTCCCAGTGGAGGGCCGCCAAGTAATTGTGGGCTTTTGAATCCAATACTTGATCGTGAAAGGCTACTCCGGGGGTAACCAATTCAGTCACTCCTCGTTTCACAATGCCGACCGCCTTTTTGGGGTCTTCGAGTTGATCGCATACGGCCACACGATGGCCGGCTCTTACCAATTTTGGCAAATAACTGTCGAGCGAATGATGGGGAAATCCGGCCAATTCAATTTCCGAAGCGCTGCCATTGCCCCGTTTGGTCAGGACAATGTCCAACGCCTTCGATGCCTTGATGGCATCCTCTCCAAAGGTTTCGTAGAAATCCCCGACTCGGAAAAGAAGCAGCGCATCAGGATAATCTGTTTTCACCCGATTGTACTGCTTCATGAGCGGTGTTTCTTTCCTCGCCATCGGAAGTCTTAGGCCACGCGCAACCCTGAATTTTTATCGCCCGAGAAGCGACTCTCAGCAAATTTCCGGTTGATGATTAGCTTCTTCTTTTCGCCTCCGGGCATCTCATACATGGCTTCGTTTAAGACCGCCTCCATGATGCTGCGAAGACCACGTGCGCCGAGCTTGTACTCGACCGCTTTTTCCACGAGATAGTCCAACCCTGATGCTTCGAACTTGAGTTCGATTCCGTCCAAAGCGAACAGCTGTATGTATTGCTTGCACAAGGCATTTTTCGGCTCCGTGAGAATCCTTCGGAGCGCCGAGGCATCCAATGGCTTGAGATGAGTCAGTACGGGAAAGCGACCGATGAGCTCCGGAATCAACCCAAATGATTTGAGGTCCGCGTGTGCCGCGTATTGCAAATAGGACTCGTCATCAATGTGCGCTACGTCCTGCTGATAACCAATGGAAGATCGCTTGATCCTGCGCTCGATGATCTTTTCAATTCCTGAAAAAGCACCCCCGCAAACAAACAAAATATTCTTGGTGTTGATGGTGATGAGCTTCTGTTCCGGATGCTTCCGGCCGCCTTGCGGCGGAACGCTAACTTCGGCTCCTTCAAGGAGTTTCAATAAAGCTTGTTGAACGCCTTCTCCACTGACATCACGGGTGATGGAAGGGTTGTCACTTTTTCGAGCGATTTTATCGATCTCATCGATAAATACGATGCCCCTTTCTGTCCTTTCCACGTCGAAGTCAGCGCTTTGCAGCAGTCTGCTCAAAACGCTTTCAACATCCTCACCGACATACCCCGCCTCTGTCAGCACTGTCGCATCAGCGATGCAGAATGGGACATCGAGCATTCTCGCAATGGTTCGGGCAATGAGGGTCTTTCCGGTTCCTGTCTCTCCGAGCAGAATAACGTTTGATTTATCGATTTCAACAGCGTCTTCAGCAATAGGGTAGACGATGCGTTTGAAGTGATTGTAGACACCAACACTAATGGTCTTTTTCGCTTCTTCCTGACCGATCACGTATTCATCGAGGTGGGCTTTGATTTCCTTCGGGAGTTTGAGTTGGAAATCGGCCCTTTCCGGTGTGTCTTTTCGTTCTTCCTGAAGGATGTTGTCTGCTTGTTCAATGCAATTGTCGCAGATGTGTCCGGTGACGCCGGCGATGAGCACATCGACATCTTCCTTGGCTCTTCCGCAGAAGGAGCAGTTTATAGGGGTGGAACTCATCGTAGTTGTTTTCGGGAATTATTTCCGCTCAAGCACTTCATCAATCATTCCATATTCCTTGGCTTCTGACGCAATCATCCAGTAATCGCGATCGGAATCATTCCAGACCTTCTTTTCTGTTTGTCCGCTGTGCGTGGCGATGATGGCGTAAAGTTCTTTTTTCAACTTTTGGATTTCGCGAGCGGTGATTTCGATGTCCGAAGCTTGACCGCTGGCACCCCCAAGTGGCTGGTGAATCATCACCCGGCTGTGCTTCAGGCCTGTTCGTTTTCCCGCGGCTCCTGCGCAGAGTAATACGGCCCCCATGGAAGCCGCCATGCCCGTACAGATCGTGGCGACATCCGGACGGATGTATTGCATCGTATCGTAAATCCCGAGTCCCGCGTAAACGGAGCCTCCGGGTGAATTGATGTAAATCTGAATGTCTTTGGTTGGGTCAGAAGACTCCAGGAACAAGAGTTGCGCCTGCACGACATTGGCGATGTAGTCGTCGATACCGGTTCCTAGAAATATGATACGGTCTGCCATGAGCCGAGCAAAGACGTCCACTTCACGGAAGGGCATCTGGCGCTCTTCAATGACTGTTCGAGTCAAGTTGTTGGGTTGGTCGTATGCGTGAGAAATGAAGTCCCTCACGGTTTGGCTGCTTAGTCCGCGGTCCTTGGAGGCGAACTTGATGAATTCGTTGCGATCAGTCATGCATCAAAATTACATCACATGGCATCGTATCCACTTACTTTTTGCAGCCTGAATACCGGCATTTATGAACGCGTTATTCCACGCAATGCCTCACTTCAAAAAACCGCTGGGCTCAGCGAACTTCTGCAGCTAGCTTGGCAAAGTCGTCAAAACTGACCGACTTCTCCTTGATCGTCACTTTCGGCTTCAGTTCATCCACCACCTTCCGTTCAATGATGATGTCTGCAATCCGCCGACGTTCTTCGTCATTGGAAAGGGCATTTTTTGCAAAATTGTCCAGCATCTCACCTTCCAATGGCATTCCATATTGAGCGTACTGCGCACCAATTACACGCTTCGCTTCTTCTTCCAGCTCCTCAGCACTGACGCGCATGTCCGCGTCTTTCATGACCGCTTGTTGAAGCAATTGCCAGCGCATGGATTCGGCGTAATTCGGGTACTCCTTTTCCATTTGTTCCTCGGACAGAGGCTGCTCGTTGTTCATCTGAATCCAGCGCTTTAAGAATGCATCGGGCATCTGGATTTTCATGTGCTCAATTAAATCGACTACGAATCGCCGACGGAAGACGTGCTCGGCATCGCGGTCAAATTGACTGTGCAATTCTTCAGAAACTTTTTCTCGGAATTCTTTTTCGGTAGACACCACGTCTTTTCCGAGCACCTTGTCCCATAACTCTTGGTTGTTATCATGCGGTGCAAGGCGTTTGATTTCCTTTACCTCAAACTTGAAATTGCCCTTCAAATCATGGACTTGCTCGTGGCTGATGCCGAGCATCTTGCCCAAATCATCGTGACCGTGCGAAATTTTGTGGGGATCCAATGTGAAAGTATCGCCCACTTTTGCCCCAGTAAGGAGCTTCCGCGACTTTTTGTCCGTGAGGTGCTCCAAGGCAATGTTGGAATCGCTCTCGATGCCACCTTCCAGGGGTTGGTCGGAAGTGTCGAGCTGCGCAAAGTGCCCCATTATGAGGTCACTGTCAGATGCCACTTCAGGCTCGCTGATGGAGCCGTGGCGCCTGCAATGGTCTTTTGTTGCCGCCTCGATCGCCTTCTTATCCACCTTGATGATGTGACGGATGAATTTTGCACTTCGTCCGAATTCCAGGGAGATCTGTGGCGCCAATCCAATCTCAAACGTGAAGATAAATTGCTCAGGCTTTTCCCAATTTCCCGAAGCCTCGGTACTTGTTTCGGGAATCGGATTTCCGAGAATTTCGATGTTCTCCTTTTGGATGTAGGTGCTGAGGTTTTCGGAGATGATTTTATTCATCTCATCTGCTAAGACGGGTGCCGCATATTGCTTTCGGATTAGAGCCATGGGCGCCTTGCCTTTTCGAAATCCGGGATACTGGGCAGACTTTTTGTAGTCGTTGAGGATTTTTTGAACGCGCTCCGTGTAATCAGCGGGTTCAACGGTCAAGGTCAATCGAGCGGTGAGCTCGTCAATGTTGTTCCGATCGATTTGCATGTGTCGGTGTAAGAATGGCTTGGTTTTGGCGTTTTCTTCTGGTGAATCACCAAGTTGCAAGCGGTTTCAGTTTTGGTTTCTTTTCTGAAGAGTGCGGGTGGAGGGACTCGAACCCACACGCCTCGCGGCACTGGATCCTAAATCCAGCGTGTCTACCAATTTCACCACACCCGCCCTTCAGAAAGGAGTGCAAAGGTAGGAATACGAATATTTCGATAGAACTTGCAGGCGCATGAATTTTCAAAGTGTTTCTTCTGTGGTCTTGAATTGGGGGCTTTGCGCCTGTGCGGTTTTGATGGTTTTTGTAGTGAGAGCACAGGATGACGGCGAAACACGAATCAACATTCTACAGGCAGATGCCATTTTACGTGATCAGCGTCAGCCGGATGTTCAGCGCTTAATTGGCGCTGTATTGCTCGGATATGGCGATGCTACCTTGGCTTGCGACAGCGCTTTAAGGTTCAAAGATGGTCGTTTTCGTACGATGGGAAACGTGCGTTTGAACGACGGTGACCGACGTGTTTTGGCTGAAAGCATGCTGCTGAATCCACAGGCTGAAAAAGCCATTGCAACGGCCACCGTTGGTGAGCAAGTGCGGATGCAAAGTGATTTGGGAGAAATACAAGCAACTCGTGTTGATTATGAGCTGGACACGAAATGGGTGCGTTTTCCAAGCGGTGGGACCATGCAAGAACAATCAAGAACCGCCACGTTTGACCGTGGACTGTTCAAGGTAGATGATTCCCTGCTAGAGTTGGGGGGCAACGTGTTTATTGATGATGGCGACTGGGTGGTTACATCTGATTCACTCCATTGGGACGAAAAAAACGAAAGACTATTCTTTCATGGACTTTCGCATGTGCTTGAGCATTCTGGAGAATTGGAATTGAGCTGTTTCTTTGGGGCATTTGATGCCGCGCAGGAGGCTGGATGGTTTGCCTCCGAGGAAGCGGGCGCAGGGACGAAGGCGCGTGTTCGGCAGGATGATGTGTGGCTCGAGGCCGATCGATTGGAGGTGCCGGCGGACTCCTTGGAACCGCTGTCTGCAACAGGGCGCGTGGAAATTCAAGACACCGCACGCGTGTGGAAAGTGTGGGGTTCTGATGCACTGCGCCGGCAAGGCTCAGCTGGAGAAAACCTTGTGTCTGTGCGAGGTGGCGGAAGTGGAATGGCACGGTACATGGATGCTTCTTCGGCGGATACCCTCTGGTTGATCTCAGATTCCATGGAAATCCAATCCAATTGGACCCGGCTTTGGCCCGGTGTTCATTTGATTCAGGGCCAAGCAGCAGCTTCCTGCGAGGAACTATTTTGGGATGATTCAACCGAACAGATTGACTTGTTAGGGACGCCGTTGACGTGGCTCGAAGGTTGGTTGCTGAAGGCAGATTCGATGACCTGGCAATTGAATGATAACCAACCAGAAAAACTCTCGGCTCGCGGACATTCGGGATTGATTTTTGACATTGACTCCATGTGCATGCAACAAATTTCGGGACGCAATCTCGATGCATATTTCACGGATGGGGCGCTCAATTCCGTGGAGGTTGCGGGCAATGCAGAGTCGATTTATTTCGATACGGAAAAGCCGGATCCCTGTGAGGCTTTCAACCAGTCGGTCAGCAGCGCCATGCGCATCGATTTCGACGCCGGAGACATCAAGGATATCGTTCTGTTGCAAAAACCTGAAGGCGTCTGGTCCTCTGTCCAAGGTGAAGTGCCCGAGCTCAAGGGAATGGCCTGGCAGGCCCTGCCCGAAGCGATTCGGGAAGCGTTTGAAAAGGATCGGCAGGATTTCTCCGTCGAGGATTGAGAAGCAGCTGCAAATCGGCTTCATTCGGAAGTCAATCCAACCCATTTGTTGCGGGTAATTGGCTCAACTTGCACTCCTAAACGGCAAAGTCAGCGGTACGAATGAGGAGGAAAAGAGGCGATGGGAACGGGATTGAATCGGAATGATGCGCGGATGCATTTGCTGATTTTGGTTGTGTTAAAGACGGGGAGTCTGGGGGCACAATTGCCTGGAATTGCCCCGCTATTTCCCCTTCAGGAGTCCAGCACATTTGCCTTTGATCTGCAGCCACTGCAATCAGCTTATCACGGTTTTGCTCACGCAAAGACTGACCGTGGATTTGGGGCCGTAGGTCAGTTCGTTTCAATCTCCACCCATGCGACATGCAAGGCTCTCCTGTCTTATTCACTTCTCCTCGATCAGGACTGGGCGATTGGACTGGGATTGGGGCTTGGGATTCATACATGGTCAGATGGAACGGCATTGTCGCTGGCTTTCGCTGAGTATTTGCATGTGAATCGGGGAATCGCAGAGGGCTCCAAGATGGCTG
>CAXDQP010000039.1:0-11127 GCA_963991335.1 uncultured Flavobacteriales bacterium | reverse complement strand
CTGGCCTCGTGGGCGCGGAGATGTGTATAAGAGACAGACTTTAGAGGCTGCGCAGTCCTCAGCGTTCGACGGTGATTACAGTAGCCTGAACAATCCACCAACGATTCCGAGCAATGTGAGTGACCTTACCAATGACGCAGGGTTCACCACGTTCGACGGTGATTACAATACCCTGACAAATAAACCAACGATTCCGAGTAATGTGAGTGACCTTGAATTCGTTTGCGGCTCATCCTACACGTATGAAGGTCACGATTACGCAACCGTTCTCATCGGAGGGCAATGTTGGTTTGCGGAAAACCTACGCTCTGAGAACTATACCGATGGCTCTGTGATTCCAGCTGATTTGGATGATGCCGCTTGGTCAGCCACGACAGCTGGTGCTGTGACGGTTTACGACGAAGGAAGTTCGAACGAAGGGACGAACCTCGCTACCTACGGCCGTCTATACAATTGGTATGCGGTGGATGATGCTCGCGGTCTGTGTCCAAGCGGTTGGCACGTACCGACTGATGGGGAGTTTATGACCTTGGAGATGGAATTGGGTATGAGCTATACGGATGCGAACAACACTGGAGGTAGTCGGGGCACCGACGAAGGCACGCAGATGAAAGATGTTTCATTTTCCGGCACCAACACAAGCGGTTTTTCAGGTTTGGCTGGTGGCCTCGGGAACAGCAATGGGGACTTCTACCATGGAGGCAGCAGCGGTTATTTCTGGTCGGCTTCGGCTTACGGTTCAGACGCTTGGAGCCGTAAACTGAATGGTGGTAACACTGGAGTCAGTCGGAGCAACTACAACCCTCGAAGCGGTTTTTCAGTTCGTTGCGTTCGGGATTAAAAACGGGGGCTTGTGGGGGGATGTTTCGACTGGGTAGCCCCTCTCGAAAACCTACCGCAAACGGCTCAGCATCGCCGTAGTATCAGGGAAGAAATCTTTGCGTTTTTTCTTCGCGATTTGGCTATTCGAGTCATCACTCTACTTTGTACCACTTTCCGCCGTACGCAAAAGACCTTGCCAAATGGAAGAATGTAGGATAAAACTCATACACCTCCCACGCAATCATCAACCGAATCATAGATGCCATCGAAGTCCAAATCGGTATCTCCAAATGCGCTCAAAAGGTTGAGTAAGTCACTTATGCCTACCACACCATCTTGATTCAAATCTGCAGTTGGCTCGCATGCCTGTTGTGCGTTGAGTAAGATGGGTAAGGCGAGGAGCAGGGCGGCAATGAGCTGTTTCATAGTATCATAAAGTTCTCGCTTTTTTATTGTAATCTAGATGCGAGCAGAAAAGGGAGTCTAACCGGGCTCCTTTTTTGTTGCCAGGGTTTACCAGCTGGGACATCCTCTCTGAGGATTTTCGCAGCCATGAGTATCATCAGCCGGATCCTCGGCATACCAAGCAAAAATGAAAGCCACAGGCTACAAGAGAGGCTTTCCAGATCTGTTCTTCTATGAGCTCAGGAATGGATTCAATGGGCTTGCAATCGAGCTGAAGAGGCCCCAGGGATCAGCCACACCCTATCAGAAGAAGTGGAAGCAAGACCTGGAGGGCAGAGGCTACTAGGCAGTGATTGCAAAAGGCAGGGAAGCATGCCTGGAGATCATCAGGGATTACTTCAAGGAAGACAATCTGGATCTTTGATTATATTGCACCCAATGAAGAATAAGAATACTGCGCTCATTATGATAGGCGGCCTAATCATTGGATTATTTATTGGCTACCTGATTGCGACGAACGTCATAGCCAATCGCTAGATCACCTCTCCATCTTGGATGCAGTAATTCTGCACAGAGGCATGGTTATCCTTAACCGCAGCTCACCCGTATTGAAAACGGTAAGCCCTCAGGGGTAGGGGGTGAACCAAATCAAGACCCTTTTGCCGTTAGACCGTCGGGTTTCTTTGAGCGTGTATACGGTCAGAATATCACCAGGGGGATCAACCATCACGATGCTTCAGTTCTCTTTTCTGGAATATGAGGAACCAGGCTGTGTGTCGCTTGGATCGAACTGAACGGTATTTCTTTTTTTCTCAGTTGAGAGTGAAGGAAGAGCCAAGTGTTGCCTTGCTAAATCCTTTCTTAAAGCAAAGTTCGATACTGGCTCGGACATGGCCAACACAAATCTTTTGACATTGCATTGACGGGAAGTTGCAAACATGGACAAACGCATGGACGATGCTTCGCAGTCCCTGTAGAATCAAGCAGATTGGGGCTTTGAGAAAGGGGTTCAAAATCCCCCGGCTCCACTTTAGACGCCTTTAAGGTGTTGATAAATAAGCTAACTTTTCAAATTCGCTTTTTGTCTATTGACTATCTCGGGAATGATCTTCAATTAAGTACATCCCCCATTTGGATAACGATTGAAAAATCGGAATAAGGTCTTGAGACTTTTCGGTAAGTCTATATTCCACTCTTGGAGGAATTTCGGGAAAACTGTGTCGCGTTAACAATTCATCCCTGACTAATTCTTGCAATTGCGTCGTCAAGACTTTCCTTGAGATTTTTGGTATCAATGCATCAAGTTGACCGAATCGTTTTGGTGATTTCTGTAAATGCGAGATGATGAGTGGTTTCCATTTTCCCCCAACGATTAAAAGGGCTTGTGTCAGAGGACAGTTTTGATGGTTTTTTTCGTGCATCGGACATCAATTGTAACCTTGAAGTAACTACTTTTTCTTCTTTATCTGAGCGAATTTTACTCGCAAGTAAGCGAAAGTAGTGGATAAAAGTTACTTTTAGTAACTGAAAATTGTCACATGAAAATATCTCATCTCTTTGTTGCTATTCTTTTCATGTCGGCTATTCCCGTCTCGGCTGCTGACCTCGTCGCCGTGAGCGATGGGGTTTGGTCAGATCCCACGACATGGGATGGCGCAACAGTGCCCACCGCATTTGATCAAGTGACCATTCCCGCCGGTATCACCGTAGAATTATCGAGCACTCAGGTCGCACAGACCATCACCGTGAATGGCACCTTGCGTGTGGCGGGGAACACTTCGGTGGAGATGTTGGTCCAGTGGATTATGGTCATGGGGCCAGACGCCCTGTTTGAAGTGGGGACTGTTTCGGATCCTTTTCCTGCGGTGTACGACTTCACGCTCACGCTTGTCGGAGAGAATACCGGGTCGCTGATGATGGCCATGGGGGAGAAGTTTCTAGGAGCTATGAACGGGGGGCGGATCGAGTTGCATGGAGCGCCTAAGGTTAGCTGGACCCGACTGGGCAACAGTGTCTTCGATGGGGAGACTCAGCTGACGACGGTTGATCCAGTGGATTGGGAGGTAGATGATGAGATTGTGGTGGTTTCCAGCCGTCTCAATTGGACGGAGGCCGAGCAGAGGACAATCAATGCGATCAGTTCGGATGGTTTGACGCTGAGCCTAAATGCTGCGCTATTGTCCCCTCACTTCTCGACGTTGGAGACCCACACCCGGGTCACGGATGACAAAACGTGGACAGCAGACATGCGCGCCGAGGTTGGGGTCTTGACTCACAATGTGAAGATCCAGGGCGATGCAGCCTCCGAGACGGATGGATTCGGCGGCCACATCATGATCATGCCCGGTAGTGTGGGCAACGCTAGCCACGTTGAGTTATATCGGATGGGCCAGAAGGGGGAAGTCGGGCGTTATCCTTGGCACTGGCACCTGCTCCACGAGACGGGATTGGGACAGTCGTTCAAGCATTCAAGCGTGCACCGATCTTTCAACCGCGCCATCACCATCCACGGCACGAGCTTCGTGCACGTCGAAGACAACTTCTTCTACGACCACATTGGCCATGGCGTCTTCCTCGAGGATGGAAGCGAGCGGTACAATTCCATCCTCAACAACGTAGTGGTCTTGTCGAAGCGTCCGGCACCAGGGGAGGAGGTGACTCCATCGGACAATCAGTTGAATGAGGTTCAGAACCGCACGCCCGCGAGTTTCTGGATCACCAACCCCAACAACATCTTCGAGGGCAATGTGGCCGCGGGTACAGAGGGCACAGGCTATTGGTTCGCTCTTCCAGAGGCGCCTATGGGGGCCTCTGCCGGAATTTCCCTTTTCGATGGCATCGAACCTTATCGGGAGCCTCTCGGAAGTTTCGTCGGCAACACCGCTCACAGTTGTATGAGCGGCTTCGATATCTTCGACCAGCTCTTTCCTGACCACAGTATCCGCAAGAACGCGGGATGGCAGGAGAGTGGGGAACACCTGATCGACGGATGCGTCTGGTACGCAAATGACCTGGCCGTATACAGCGGTATCGGAGGAGGAGTGGGGGACAAGGTGACCTACACTGCCAACCTCAAGTTCCAGGACAATGTCTTCGTGGCCAATGCCACGGCAATCCAATTGGCGAGCTACTCTCAGGTGGTGGAATCGGCCATTGTAGCCCACGGCCAGTCAAACATTCTCTCTCAAACGGCGAGCCTTTACCGCATATATGACGGAGCGGGACAGATTCACGATTGCCACCTCGTGGGGTGGAACGAGCCAGATACCGATTACCTCAAGGATGGCGGAGCGGCGACCAAGCACACCAACCATCGGGTTTCGGGCATTACCACGGATGATGGCCTGGCGCCGCGAATCGACATGCGGAATTATGACATCCCGGCCTCCCCGACGGACATGACCCCCCAGAGCCTCAGCCATCCTCGCGTCTGGAACATGGTCCTCCTCGATGAGGACGGCAGTTTGACAGGAACCGCGGGCCATTCGGTTGTGAGCAACCACCCGATGATGTTGGTGGGGGATGAAGCCCAGCCGGTAAACTGGGTGAATGCTTTCAGCAGTCCCCACCGTTTCGATCTGGTAATCCTCCAATTTCCCGCTCTTCCGAATGATTCTATACCGAACGTGACGTGCACCCGCATCAAGACAGGGTCACCCACTGAATCGGTTTACTACATCCACGGGTACAAGGAGCATATCCAGTTGCCGTTCATCATCAACGAGGGGTTCCTGTATTCGTATCAGTTCGAATCCCTCCCCGCAACGCAGCAGATCAAGGTGGTGCTGGACGATGCAGATGCGGGCGATGCCGCATGGATCCGGTTTGTGGGTCTGGGCAACCTTGGTGGGCTGACCCTATCCTCTTCAGCTCTCGCTCTGGTGGAAGTGGGCAGTCTGCTCGAGTTGACCAACAGCCAGCAGGCCGCCTATTTCGTGGAACCCGGTGGGGACGTTTACCTAAAGATGGTGGCCATTGGACGTGTCCAGAACGTGAACATGACCTGGACTGAGGATGTCGAGCTCTCGCCTCTGGATACGGACGGAGATGGGGCAACGGATGGGGATGAAATTGCCGCAGGTAACGATCCTTTTGTCATCGATTTGGACGTTTTGGGTTGCACATACTTCGGGGCATGTAACTATGATATTGAAGCGGATGTCGAGGACGGATCTTGCCTGTTTCCGCCGATCGGCTGTCCATGGCCGGACAATGTGGCCTTCGTGGGGTGCACGTATTCCGACGCCATTAACTACAACACGGAGGCCGTCTATGACGATGGGAGTTGCATGTGGAGCGAGGTATCGGCGGAATGTCCGGCGGATGTCAATGGAGACGGCATGGTGGCCGTTCAGGATATTCTGTTGGTGCTCAGTTCATATGGTTCTTCCTGCCTTGATGAGTGAACTCAGCTTCCAGCTCATTGCTTATCGAATGAGTGTGACAGAGCCAACACAAATCCTTTGACATTACATTGACTAGAAGTTGCAAACATGGACAAACGCATGGATGATGCTTGGCAGTCCTTGTAGAATCAAGCAGATTGGGGCTTTGAGAAAGGGGTTCAAAATCCCCCGGCTCCACCATGCGTCATATAGCGCAGTAAATCAGTGAATTGCATTTTATCGAAAAAATGAAGAAATGCAGGGTTTACTGAAGTCTCAGGGTGCTGCAGCGGATGAAAGGGGGCTCCTGAGGGGGCTCCTAATTGCATCGCAGGGGGCTCCTCCACAAGTAAAGTGAGTTTCACATTTTTTTTGAGTTCTTTCATAATTGCTTAACACATCGAAAGCTTAAGTGCCGCGAATTTTGTCTCCATGAAAACACTTTTACGCTCCACTGCCTTCACCCTGTCCTTGACTTTATGCTTTGGCCATTTGAGCGCCCAAGGTCAAACACCTTGCAATGGCCTCCAAGGTGGAGGAGATGCTTCAGGAATGACTTTTTGGGCACCTGATTTTTAGGATTCAATTCTTGTTTGGACATCCTATGACGAAAATGGAATCCTTGCTCAAGACTCGTTGCAGCAGTTTCACAATGTGCCTTTGGCCATGCCTCTTGAAGAGGGGACCTCATTCACAATTTGCGCAGAATGGTATGAGAAGTCATGGGATTGGGATGGATTGGCCTGGTGTTGTGTTGAAATGACCTGGACAAATGGCAAACTTGTCGGCAACCCCTCTGAGCTTCTGAATATTGAGGACATCAGCGCATCTCGATTTGAATTGATGCCCAACCCGGCTCAGAACAATCTGGAGGTACGCGGTCTCTCTGTACAGTCAGACATCTCCATTCTTAATTTGAGTGGTCAGGTAGTCTGGGAAAAGCAGCATGTAGAGCAACCAAGCCTTCATGTTGATTTATCCATGATGCCTGCAGGGATTTACATTGTGAAGAGCTCGAATGGTTGGGCAGAACGACTGGTGATATCAAGATAAAATTATCTGCTCCCTCCACTTCTTCTGCTCTGGGGTGGCTCTCCCCATGTCTCTCTTGAGCTCAATGGCCAGCCCATTGAAGCCTTGCCTTGGCTCATAGAAGAACATGTCTGGGAAGCCTTTCTTGTAGCCTGTGAGCTTCATCCTGTGGGCCTCCACCATTGATGTCCTCACACCTCAGCCAGGAGCACAGGGCTGCCTTCCTGATTGGCTTCTGTGATTGATTCACAGCGCCAAGATCTCCAGGATGCGGTGCTCAGATGGTTACCTCTGGCAAGTAAGGAGCAGAGGGCTTTTGTGTTGACAAGTCCAGGGGGCTCTTCAGGGGGCTCCTCCATGTCAACCTCTTGAAATGCCAGTGATTCCTGGGGATCTCAAGGGGGTGCACTTTGCCGCCGGCTCCACTTTATGTGGATTCTTTGTGGTTAGAAAGACTACGGGAATGCGGCTTACAGCCTGCATCTTGCGCAGAGCAAAGTATCCTGGCAGAGGAAATGTCATGATTCGGATCAACTGGGGTGCACAGAGGTTTGAAGTTCCAACAGACCACAGCATAGATGTCAAGCATTGGGATGCCAAGACAAAGCAGCGCGCTCTTTTGGCTTTTGTTTGAGGCTTATATTCGCAGAACCCAAAAAAAAAAATGCTATGTTTCGGTATGTCCTGAGAAAGTATCATGAATTCAGACAATGGCTGTCACCATTAGTCGTTTCCCGGTTTAAGTCAGGCGTTGTGTTCAACGCATTCTTGGCATATGAAAGCCGTTTGGTCAGCATGAAGCCAGATTTAATGGAGTTCGTCGACAAAAAAGGCCATAAGTTTTATGCTTGTCGTTCGGTTCTAATAAATACGTTTAAATATGGTTGGGATTTACGGGTAAAGAGGCTTCAGGGTTATTATGGTGTTAATGCTTTAAAATTTCGCGATAACTCAGTGGTTGTAGATATTGGTGCCAATATTGGAGAGTTTGGTAATTACTATCTCCGTCATGCGGGTATTAAGAACACGACACTGATATCATTCGAGCCTGACCCTGTTGAGTTTGTGTGTTTAGAAAAAAACAATAAAGACCCGCGGTCTTTTAACTGTAATAAGGCATTGTGGAGCAAACGCGAGACACTCACGCTGTATCACAAAAATGACTTTGGTGATACGTCTCTCATTAAGCCCCCGGGGCACGTTTCAGAATCCAGTATTGATGTATCAACATTAGATCACGAGATTGAAGTTTTGAATATTTTTGAAAAACATGAATGTATTGACTTGATTAAGATAGAGGCGGAAGGAGCAGAGCCGGAAATAATCAGTGGAGGGCTTAATACAATTGGGAAAACCAGATATGTTGTCGTGGATTGTGGCCCTGAGAGGGGGCTGAGAAAAGAAACAACTGTGGTGTCTGTTGTTGGTCAAATGATTGAAATAAACTTTGAATTAATCAACTTTATTCCAGGGCGATATGCATTGTTGTTCAAAAACACCAAGCTTGATTAAGCATGTTATCGCGAAATAGATTTACGGCGATGCTGAGCCGTTTGCGGTAGGTATTGGAAAGGTGCTACCCGTTCTTTTTCTTGTTTGCGCCGATGGTGAAAACCCATAATGTCAACCCCAAAACAGACAGGCAAAGGCAAGGCCATGCAATGTCATCTCTTCTCAAGCCGTCTACACCAACTTTACCTGAGATTTATCTCTCGAGACCGACGATCCGAATCCAAACTCGCCGTGCTGTATGTCGAAGCATGCCCTTGAAACATATTTGCAAAATCTGGGAGCCCTTACACCCGTCTTGAAGCATACATCCATCCGCCTCGGAACGGTGTCAGGAGTCCATTCTAATGCCTATGCAAATGAACTATTGAGTAGGATGGTTCAGAACTGCATTACCAAACTTTAAATTAGGATAATGAGAGCAGAAATGATGCAATCTCGTTCCGATATTTCAGACGCCGTGGAAATTCTTTCATTGCTCCCCCATTCTTCCGGGTAGTTGTGCATTCGTAATTTCATTTATTCACTACACCAACCAACATCATCAATGTGTAAGGTAAGTAAGACCTACTTATTCGTTAACGGCCAGGCCGTGAATAAGCATGACGTCGCTAAATTGTTCTTTGACATGATTAATTTTTGAAGTAAATTAGAAAGTGAGAACATACCTACCACTATGAAAAAGGTCAAATTCCAAAAGCTCGTAGCAGACATTCTTGAATACGATAATCCTGATTCACTCGATTTGACCAATCCAATTAATGGAGAAGAAGGTTGGGATTCATTGGCGTTACTCGGTTTCCTTGCGATGATTGAAACTGAGTATGGCCTTTCAATGACGGCAGAAGACATTGACATCTCCGCGAGTTGGGAGAATTTTTTTGAGCTGTTCTTAGCCAATCTAGATGAGTAGTGACAAACCCTCAATTCTAGTTCTTGGAGGTTCTTCAGGTATAGGCAAACAAATCGGTATTCACCTTACGAAGAACGATTATAATGTCTGCTTCAGTGGGCGATCCAAAGAGAAGCTAAATCTGCTCAGAGAGGAATACCCACATCAAAAATTTGAAGATGCTGATCTTTCGAAAACAAGTGAAATTGATGCCTTAGTAGAAAAAATACATACCCCACTGGATGGCGTCGTTTACAGTGCGGGAATAATCAAGCTGAAGCCATTTAATTTTATGAGTTTAGAGGAGTTCCAAGCCTTTTTAACCATCAATCTTGTAGCGCCATTCTATCTCATACAAAGACTAATTTTAAAAAAAAAAATCACTAAAGGCGCTTCGATAGTTTTAATATCATCAATCACTGGAGCTCACCAGGGATTGATTGGCGGAGTTGGTTATGGCACTTCTAAAGCTGGGATGATTGGGCTTATGAAATCTTTGGCTTTGGAACTCGGAAAGAAGCGTATCCGTGTCAATCTAGTGTCGCCCGCTATGGTGGCTACAGAGGGCACAAGAGATTACCTGAATTTCTTAGGTAAAGAAACGGTCAATGAGGACCTCAAAAAATATCCGCTTGGTCGTTACGGAACTCCAGATGACGTAGCCTCAATAGTGCATTATCTCTTGAAAGATGAATCTGACTGGATAACTGGACAGGATATTGTACTTGACGGAGGTAGAACTTTAAATTAATTTTTTGATGGCACAAATAGAAAAAATAGACTTTTTCCTTCCATCACGGAATTTACATAACGACGAAATCGCGAAGAAATTCCCAGATTGGAGTGCCGAAAAGATTGCGAAGAAAACCGGCATTAGAACGCGACACATTTCTGGAGAAAATGAGTTTGTATCAGACTTAGCCGTTTCAGCTGGCGAGAAGTTTTTCAAAGCAAATGACATTAACCGTGATGACATTGACTTCATTCTTTTGTGCACACAGAGTCCAGATTATCCATTTCCGGCTACAGCATGTATTGTTCAAGATCGACTGAAAATTCCGACGAGTGCGGGTGCATTAGATTATAATCTTGGTTGCAGCGGTTACATATACGGACTTGCCATCGCTCGCAGTCTAGTGGATACGGGCATAGCCCGAAATTTACTTCTGATTACTTCAGAGACAATCACGAAATACATTGGAGAAAATGACAAGGGAAATCAAACACTATTCGGAGATGCCGCAGCAGTCACGCTGGTAACAGAGAGTGAGCGCCAAAGTATTGGCCCATTTGTGTTCGGAACAAATGGTGGCGGAATGAACAGTATTATAGCCAAGAAAGGCATGAGGGGTCATCAATTTGCTGAGATCCCTTACAACAAAAGAGAAGGGGCTTTGAGCATGAACGGTCCAGAAGTTTTTCAATTTTCCTTAAGCGTTGTTCCCACATTAATAAAAGGTGTCTTGGACAAGGCCGGACTTGAAAACTCCGACATTGATTATTTCGTTTTCCATCAAGCAAATGCTTATATGCTCACTCAGATTCGGAGGAGGCTCGGTATTGAGAAAGATCGATTCATAATCGACATGGCTGATGTTGGTAATACTGTTGCTTCTTCAATTCCAATTGCGTTGGATAACATGCGCTCCCGAAATCAGTTAAACTCAGGGACTCAAGTTCTACTAGCTGGATTTGGTGTTGGACTGTCATGGGGAGCGTGTATCGTAAAATTCTGAATTGATAATGCAAAACTTGATTATCGTAGGCGCAAGAGGATTAGGCCGAGAAGTTCTCGAATTGGCTACGGATTGTATTTCGGATGCATGCTTAGATATGACAATCAAAGGCTTTCTCGATGACAATCAAGCAGTGCTTTCAGAATATCAAAATACCATTCCAGTCATTTCTTCAGTGGAGGAATACAAACCGATATCAGGAGACGTTTTCATAACAGCTCTCGGAGACACAAGAATAAGAGAGAAATACGTTTCAATCCTAAACTCTAAAAGATGTCGGTTTATTAACCTCATTCATCCAACCGACATTATTGGTCAACGCTTAAAAATTGGAATGGGTAACATC
>CAXDQP010000038.1:0-11170 GCA_963991335.1 uncultured Flavobacteriales bacterium | reverse complement strand
CTCCAACGCCGATGTCTCCTGCAGGAACATCGGTATTCGGACCAATGTGCCGGGCGAGTTCGGTCATGAAGCTTTGGCAAAATTGCATTACTTCCCGATCGGACTTTCCCTTGGGATTAAAATCAGAACCACCTTTTCCACCTCCCAAGGGAAGGGTAGTCAAGCTATTCTTGAATACTTGTTCAAATCCCAAGAATTTGAGAACACTCAAGTTGACAGAGGGATGAAATCGCAGCCCTCCTTTGTATGGGCCGATTGCGGAGTTGAATTCTACCCTGTACCCGCGATTGACTTGTACGTTCCCCTTATCGTCACTCCAAGGCACCCTGAACATGATGACCCGCTCAGGCTCAACCATGCGCCTTAGGATTTTTTCCTCAGCATACTTGGGATGATCAGCAATGAATGGAATGACAGTTTCGGCAACTTCTTGAACCGCTTGGATGAACTCAGGTTCATGCGGATTTTGAGCGGTGACTTCATTCATGAAGTTCTGCACCTGCTCGTGGATAGAATGGGTCATCAACGTGTATATTAACGTTAGCGGTGCAAATTTAATTCACAAGGAAGAAGTTCGGCCTCCATCCACAGGTAAATTCACACCAGAGATGTAACTCGCTGAGGGTGAGGCTAGAAACGCAATGGCACGTCCCACTTCCTCAGGATTCCCAGTTCGTTTCATGGGCACGGCATTTGCCATCTGCTCACGAATAGCATCGGAAGTAGTGTTGGTTTTGGCGGATTTATTCTCAATGATTTGATCGAGCCTCGCTGTATTGGTGGCTCCAGGCAGCACATTGTTGACGGTAATGCCATGGACACCGACTTCATTGGCCCATGTTTTGGCCCAACTGGCTACAGCACCTCGTATGGTATTGCTCACGCCTAAATTGGGAAGAGGTTGCTTTACACTCGTGCTGATGACATTGATGATTCTTCCATATCCGGCCGCCTTCATTCCGGGCAATACAGACTGAGCCAGGATCTGATTGCAGACGAGGTGCTGCTCAAAAGTTGCGCGAAAGGCGTCGATGTCAGCCTCCACAATGGGACCGCCAGCAGGTCCTCCGGTGTTGTTGATCAAGATGTGCACGGTTTCCTCTTCCACAATTCCTTGAATTGCATCCTGAACATGGTTCGGATTGCTAAAATCCGCAACGGCATATCCATGATTCACTTTCCCCGGCAGCTGAGAGTGTGCTTGTTGAAGCTTTTGCTCGTTGCGAGCGAGGAGGATGATCCGAGCACCCAAACCGGCGAGATGCGAAGCAGCTGCCCAACCTATTCCTTGTGTTGATCCACATACGACAGCTGTCTTTCCAGACAGGTCCATTGGCATCCACTCATTATGTTCATTTGACATGCGGCGAATTTAGGACAGTGTGGCCCAAATCATGGTGTACATTTGAATCACAGGCCACGAAACATGAAACGGATTGAACACATTGGCATCGCCGTGCAGGACTTGGAGTCCGCGGAGCGCATTTTTGAGGACATCCTCGGAGAACCCGCATTCAAGCGTGAGAGCGTGCCTTCTGAATCGGTAAACGTGAGTTTTTTCCAAACGGGCGAGAGCAAAGTGGAATTGCTGGAGTCGACTTCACCGGATGGTCCCATTGCCAAGCACATTGAAAAACGAGGCGAAGGATTGCATCACTTGGCGTTTGCCGTGGATGATTTGCATGCCGAAATCGAACGTTTACAAGAAATGGGGTACCGCGTGGTAAGCGGACCAAAGGAAGGCGCAGATCAAAAGATGATTGCGTTCCTGCATCCTGCAGATTCATCCAAGGTGTTGGTGGAACTGTGTGCCCCGCGTTGATCGCAAAAAAAGGATTTACCCTCGGCGGCGCTTCTTCATTTTTCGCTGCATTTTGGGCTCAAACAGCGGCATGGTTTCGCTGCCCAAATTCGAACCGGCACAGCTTAGGTCAGGCTTGTCGCGAAGAATATCCCACTGCAGCATGAGGTGTGCGGCTCGGAACGCGCCTTCATAACGGTCGATTCGGCCCCCTCCGTCATTGGACAAGGGTTGAAGTTGCAATGCGTCCGTTTGCGCGACGACCCGCAGAAAGCGTCCCGCGCGCGTCCTCACCCCAAGGCCCAATCCGAGTTCCAAAGCAACGCGATGGCGGCTCGGAGCCGTTCGTGGGACAAAGCTGTCTTCGGGTCCAGTGCGGGAGAATTCGCCTCTCCATTCCGCATCCCATCCCAGCCCCATCTGACATTCCAAGAAGAAATCAGGCTTTAATTCGATGGCTCGGTGGAGCCGAAGGGTCAGTTCAGAGAGCACACCAGCAGCGCTGATGTCCGTCAAGGTGTCCGAGACGAGCGCCCCGGATGAATCGGCAACGGCTCCAAGAAAGCTAGATTCTGCTCGGTGCTTTCCTCCCTCCAAGTGGAGGCTGATTCGATCCCATAAAATTGGTCGCTTGGCCACATACCAATACCCTAAGCCCATGCGCAATCCAAACGAGCCTTGATGCTGCCATTGTCCGCGGTGCAGCGTGTCAATGCTGTTGCCTTCATCCACTATGGTCAGCAATGATGGTGCCTCTTGGCGCTCAGGTGTCAGCCAATGCCCGCCGACACCAAAGGTCCAACCACTCCCGCGGAATTGATTGCGGTAGGCGTCGAATAGCACGTCGGACTGGGCCGGAGCGAAGTGGAAGGAAAAGGAGAACAGCAAGGCCAATTGAGAGGCCAAGCGTCGCTGCTTCAAATGGGACGAGAGACCAGTCATGCAGTTTGCTCCCAGCGTTGGATGATTTCCTCGAAAAGTTCAGCCGAGTTCCAGTTTTCGGCGATATCGGGGCGATCCAAAATGGTCTCCATGATTTCATCTTGTCGCTTTCCCGCTGCCAATGCCTCCTCATAAGGCGTATGGCTGAAGGTGACTTGAGAGTAGAGGGGCAACCAACGTCCCGGATATTGTGTGGACATCTGTGCCTCAATTTTTTTCCTCAATAGGAAGCGCGGATCGCCTGTTTTATCTCGCATTTCAATGTAATTGCGAAGAGCAAGCTCTAATATGGCATCGCCTGAAGGCTTTCGTGAGGCTGTGTAGCTGCGGAGAACTTCACTCCAGTCTGCTCCACTGCTCATTCCATCGAGCAATTCGCTCAGGATGGAGCAGTCTTCCATTCCACTGTTCATGCCTTGGCCATAAAATGGAACAATGGCATGCGCGGAATCTCCCATGAGACAGACGCGCTCTCCTTTGTGCCACGGATAGCAGCGAGTCATGACCAGCGAGCTCGTGGGGTTGGCGATCCACTGCTGCGCATAGTCGGGGATCAATGGGATGACATCGCCGAAATACGTTTCAAAATAATGGCGTACACGGGCTTCGTCTGTCAAATTATTCAGTCCATTGCCTCCTTCATAGGGAGCAAATACCGTGCAGGTGAATGTGCCGTCTGGGTTGGGGAGGGCCATGAGCATGAATTCGCCACGTGGCCATATATGCAGCGCATCGGACTCCATTTTGAAGGAGCCATCCGAAGCGGGGCGCATTTCAATTTCTTTGTAGCCATGCGTGAGGTAGCGCTGCTCGAAGACAAACCGATCCGTGCGGGTCATAGATTGCATCACTGCGCTGAATGCACCATCCGTCCCGAAAACGCGGTCAAACTTTTGCTTCCGTTCTGTGCCCGATTGATCCTTCAATTGTACTTCAGCCTCATCCAAATCAATGCCTTGGCATTGATGTCCGAAGTAGTATGTCACATCCTTATGTGCCTCGCTTTTTTCGACTATCATTTTGTTTAGCTGTCCACGTTATACCGAGTAAATGCACTTAGGATCGCCGAACAAACCCGCTTCATTTGGCAATCCATAGGGTTGCCGTGTGAGCTCACCATTGACGGCATGCATGGTTCGGTGGGTAATCGGCAAGGCGATTTTCCGCACTTCTTCGGCGATTCCCGCTTTCTCTAATGCGCGCCAGCCTCGATTGCTCAGCGCCAAATTGATGCTCCGTCCTCCTTTGTATTTCCCTGTTCTGGGGTCTGGACGCCTTTCAAAGACATCTACACGGTGTCCCCGTTGGGCGAGCATGAGCGCCCACAAGCTTCCGACCAATCCCGCCCCAATGACGGCCATGTGTTCAGCGGGTATGGGGGATTTCAATTCTGACATGATGGATTCAGTTGGTCACCTTGCGCATGGCTTGCTCCAAGTCGGCAATGAGGTCCTCGGCATCTTCAACGCCTACGCTTAGGCGAATAAACCCGTCTGAGATACCCAGCTCTTCGCGGATTTCAGCGGGCACACTGGCGTGCGTCATTGCGGCGGTGTGCTCGATCAAGGATTCGACACCGCCCAGCGATTCGGCCAGGGCAAAGAGTTCAGTGGATGCCACAAAATTCATCGCCTGATCCAGATCATTGTCTTTCAATTCGAAAGCGATCATGCCTCCGAAATCATCCATTTGTCGGGCGGCAATTTCATGACCAGGATGGTCTTCAAATCCGGGCCAATAGACTTTTCCGACATTGGGATTGTCTTTGAGCCAGTGTGCGATTTTCTTTCCATTACTGCAATGGCGCTCGATCCGGAGATGCAACGTTTTCAATCCACGCAACACCAAGAATGAGTCGAATGGTTGAGCAATCGCTCCGCAATTGTTTTGAATCGTGCGCAATGCAGCGTCGACCGTCTCATCTTTTGTGATCAACGCCCCCATGACCACATCGCTGTGGCCGCCCATGTATTTCGTCACGGAATGCATCACAATGTCGGCCCCGTGCTCCAACGGGCGCTGCAGCATCGGTGAAGCGAAGGTGTTGTCGACAGCAAGCAAAATACCGCGAGGATTGGTCAAAGCGGCTATGGCAGCGATGTCCGTGATTTGCATCAACGGATTGGTCGGGCTTTCCAGCCACACCAATTTGGTTCGATCGTTCATGGCTGCCTCGACAAGCTCGGGTTTTTGCGTATCCACAAAATGAAAGACGAGTCCCATTGGTGCGTGGTTCGCACGAAACAGCCGCGCGGTGCCGCCATAAAGGTCCTGTCCGGCGATGATTTCATCTCCGGGCTTCAATGTTTTTAAAACGCTGTCAATGGCCGCCAGCCCAGAGGCGAAAGCCAATCCGTGCGTGCCGCTTTCGAGTTCTGCAAATGCCGCTTCCAACGCGGCTCTTGTGGGATTATGGCTTCTCGAATATTCCCATCCTTTGTGAACGCCCACAGCCTCTTGGACATACGTGGAGGTCTGAAAGATTGGCGTCATGATTGCGCCTGTCGACGGGTCTGGTTCCACCCCGGCATGGACCGCACGGGTACCTTTGCCAATTTGTTTGTTTGCTTTCATAGTTAGGTCAAAGTTAAGGAGCGATAAACGGTTCCCGCACGGACGCGGAATTTCGAGTCTTGAGAAGCCAGCGAGGCAGCACAAAACCGCCAATTATGAGGTACAAGAAATGAGTCGAAAACCGCCAAAGTAAAATGACAATGACGATGTAAGTAGTTCCCATTAGGTCGGATGTGACCGCGGGCAAACCAAGTTCAGCAGCTCCGGAAGAACCGGGAGTTGGGCTAATTGTCAACACCAACCAGAGCACCAATTGCCGTGCAATCAATGCAGCATGTGGAACGCTATTCTGAAAAATAAGAAAGACCATATTCAAGGTTGCAAACCGGGCCAACCAGCTGAAGCACGTGGCAAAAAAGGCCTGACCCCAAAAATGCCGGGATTGACTGCGAAGGGACTGCGACGCTTCGAACAAATCATCTGCCCATTGGGCAAGGCGATTTTTCCAGCGGCGAAGGGCATTCCATCCGCTGGCCTCGATCAGTTTCCGGTGGGTGAACTCCGGTCGAATCACAAGGGCCCATAGAATGATGGTTGTCAATGCGGCAATGAAGGCGTATGCCAGGCCGAAGAGAAGGGGAAGGCTTGATCCAATCCCATCCAAACCGTAAGGGATTTCGGGAAAAATTGGGTGATTGGAGAGCAAGGCGAGGCCAAACATGAGTGGTACAGCGGCCAGGTAAAACAGTTCGTCCATCAGGGCAGTCGCAAATACAGTGGCGATGCTTGTGCCCCAGCGCATACCCTCGCGCTTTAAGATCCAAATAGCGGCAGCAGATCCACCGACGACAGAAGGGGTTAAGGCCGAGGCCAATTCCCAGAGGACGATGCTGTCAAAGGTTTGGCGCCAACTGAGCTGTTGGTGAGTAAGAATTCTCAATCGACGCATATAGCCCAGGTCGCGGAGCACGATGCATCCCAACAAACCGACCACCGCTGCCAATGATCGGCCGTCCCATTGAAAGGAGCGCAGCAGGTCCAACGGAGTGGCGCGTTCCTGGGTAATCGGATCGATTACTTCCTGCTGGAAACCCCACCAGACAATCGCGCCAGTGGCCGAGGTGCCAACCAAAACAGGCCAAATCCATCGTTGCCAGCGAAATGGGTTTGATTTGGTGACGGCCATGCCCACAAGTTATACCCTTTGGAGAGTGGTTTCAAGCATAGACATGGCTGCCTTCTGAACAGTTTTGACACATTTCAATGCTGGAACGTGCGTGAAAAATTTGAGCACGAAACGCATCGTATTGCTCGCTGAACCAAATGCTTTCAAATGCTTTTTCTCCAAATGTGCCCATGGTGTGTTCCGCATCTTTGTCAAAACAACAGGGAACGATGCGTCCATCCCAGGTCATGACACAGCCCTGCCACATCCGCCAACATTCGTCGCGAAATGCATTTCGAATGGACCAAGTGCCGTCTTTTTCTCGGTCGTAGCGACGAAGCTCGGGGTCTTTGGTGAGCAAGGGATGGGCATCTGCTGGGGCATCAATTTGGGCGGTTTTGACGACCAATTCGTCTACGCCAATTTCTTTGGCCATGGATTGAATTTCGCCAAGTTGATGTTCGTTAGGACCGACCACCAAAAATTGCCAAACGATGTGGGGCAGGCCACTCTTCGATTTTCGGCGAGCGCGGAGCATGTTCTCCGTTCCTTCTAGGACTTTGTCAAGTGTGCCGCCGACGCGGTATGATTGATATGTTTCTTGAGTGGTTCCATCAATGCTGATGATGAGTCGATTCAATCCGGATTCTACAATCGCTTCGCATCGCTCAGGCCGTAAGAAATGTGCATTGGTTGAGGTCGAGGTATATACGCCATTCGCACGGCCCAGTCGCACCAATTCATCCATGCCTTTGTGCAAATACGGTTCGCCCTGAAAGTATAAATTGAGGTAGGCCAATCGTGGCCCCACCTCTTTCATCAATTCCGCAAGCAATTCCGTTTGCAGCATCCCGGTGGGACGTGTGAATGAACGCAACCCAGAAGGGCATTCTGGACAACGTAGGTTGCAGGACGTGGTCGGTTCAACGCTCAAGCTCATCGGCCAAGCCATTTGAGGAACGGTATTTCCGCGCTGCATTGCTCGAAACCCCTTGTGCAAGGCCCAAGCATTTTGAATCCTTTTCGCATTCAACGGTTGAATCCTTCTCCACCGATCTAAAATCACTCGATTCCCATTTTGCCAGCCGTTCCGCATGTTATCAAAGTTAACTCTTCCTGCCCTTCTTGCGGTGGTTCCAACTCTTCGATTTAATTTCGCTCGCATGATTGCATTGGGAGATACGCTGATTTCGGAAGATGTGTTTGAGGCCATGTTTGCGTGCGACCTTTCCAAATGCAAGGGCGCATGCTGCGTTGAAGGAGAGAGCGGAGCGCCGCTAGAAGAGGATGAGTTGGAAAAAATTGAAGCGGTTTTCGATGTCATCAAACCGCATTTGCGTCCTGAGGCAATGAAAGTCATCGAACAAGTGGGGTTGTTCGAAGTGGACCAAGACGGCGATTATGTGACGCCGATCATCAATGGAAAAGAGTGTGTGTATGCAACGTTTGATGCAAATGGCACAGCCAAGTGTGCTTTTGAGCAGGCATGGAGGCGGGGAGAGACCCAATGGCCCAAACCCATTTCGTGCCATCTATATCCCATTCGAATCAAGGAATTACAGGATTTTTCAGCCCTGAATGTCCACCAATGGCCCATTTGTGATGCCGCCCGGTATTGTGGTGCTGCTAATCAAATCAACGTGTTGGACTTTTGCAAAACAGCTTTGATTCGACGCTTTGGCGAGGATTGGTATGCTGCGGCACAAGAGGTGTGCAATGCGTGGAAAAAGGAGCAATCAAAAGGGCAATGAACCACGGCGAATACTCTATTGATCTCAACACTCGGAGCGGTTTTCAGGCCATCGCTTTGCTCTTGGTTTTCGGAGTTTCTGCGCTCAAGATTTCTGCTCAATTCGACGGATATACGCTGACTCCGATCGAAAACTTGAATACGACGGATGACGAAGTGCTCATCGGATGGGACGGTCAGACCATCTACTTCAGTCGCTCAGGCCGTTCGGATCACGAAAAAGGAAACCGGGGCTGGTTTCGGCAAGAAAAATCGGATTGGGAGTCGCAACGCACCCAGGGTTGGACCGATTTCGAATCGCCCCATTCCGTTGTGTTGCGGGCATTCTCAAGTGCCAATTGGCCGGGATTTGAGGCCGTCCAGCACGTCGCAATTGACGAAGCACGGGGCGTTTTGGTCATGAGCGCGGCGGAATCCGCGGGTGATTTCGATTTGTACATGGCCCAGGAGTCGGAGGGCGGGTGGAGTATCCCTAGACCGATGGCGCGTTTGAATACGGATGGCGACGAAGTGTTTCCAAATTTCCAATCGGGAACGCTGTTATTCGCTTCCAATGGGAGGACGGATGGTCTGGGAGGTTTTGATGTGTTTCAATCGCTTCGTGCAGACAATTACGGCAGTGCTCAGCCGCTACCGGCTCCGTTGAATTCTCCCGGAGATGAATTGGCCGCGATTCCAGCGGGGGAAGGAAATGAAGCGGGATTCTATTTGGCTGCAGCGCGAATGGTCGGGAGTGGAATGGATTTGTGGTGGGCGGGGCCGCCATCACAGAAAGAAAGCGAGCGGGCTGAATTTGCCTTGGAATTTCGCTTTCAACGCGCTCCTATGAGTGGACTTCAGGTGAACATTCAGGAGCGAGGAGGGGCGCACGTGTTTTCCGGTCAATCCGATGGTGCAGGACGCGTGCGGGTGGGCAGCATCAAGTTGGACGCGGCCATGTCCGTTGAAGTCACAGCAGTAGACGGAAGAGAGAGCATTCCGGACGGAGCCGTTTGCCACGTGTTTGAGCGATGCGCAGGCGGATCCTGTGAAGCCGAATATTGGAAGGGATGGAGGCGTATTCGGAGTTACCGCATGGAAGGCGGCTCGGCTTTTGTTTTTGATTTGTTGCCATTGGACGCATTGGGCCGATGGCCGAGGCCAAATGGGGAGGATTGGAGCCAATTGAATAAAGGAGCAGCGGTGTGGACCGGGCGATTTGAAAAGTCACGGTTTCAATTGGCGGAAAACGAGCGTGTGGAACTGCTCAAGTGGCTGAATCGGGCAAAGACTGGATTGGGAGAATGGCCCGATCAATGGAAGCTTGAAGTTGTGGGTTATGCCGATGCTAGTGGGTCGGCAGCACAAAACGAAGCGTTGTCAAAACTGCGCGCAGAGCATGCGAAAACAGTGGCACTTGCTACAGGAATGGATCCAAACCGAATCGTGTGTGAAGGAAAGGGTTCGCTCGGCGCCTTTGGGGCCTCAAAATATGACCGCAGGGTGGAATTGCGCTGGGTTCCGCTCCTATAAGTTTTTCTGCACGGAAGAACCCGAGTTTCAATCACTGTGATGCAGGAGTGTTTCTTACTTTTGCAGCATGTTGATCACCATGCTTCGCGCAAAGCTCCACCGCTTGACCGTAACACAAGCGGACTTGAATTACATCGGTTCCATCACCCTCGATCCAGATTTGCTGGATGCAGCGGGATTGTACGAAGGTGAAAAGGTTCAGATTGTCAACATCAATAACGGCGAACGTTTTGAGACATACACGATTTTGGGAGAGCGAGGAAGCGGTCAAGTAGGACTCAATGGGCCTGCGGCGCGACGGGTACAGGTGGGAGATGTCATTATCATCATAGCATATGGTCACATGACCCCAGAAGAAGCGGAAACGCATGTTCCAAAGCTTGTTTTCCCAGACACGGCTACCAATAAGTTGACCGCATGAATATTCGAAAAGCTTTGATTTACCTGGCATTTTTGGGCATAGGAGTTCTTCTTTTTTATATGGCTTTTTCGATGATAGACGATCGTGAAGCGCTGTGGAATGACATGCGTTCTGCCTCTTGGGGAGGGCTGATTGTGTCCTTTCTCATGGGCTATTTGGCCATTGTGAGCCGTGGCTTGCGTTGGGTGATAATGCTCGACCCTCTGGGCCATAAGCCCTCACCTCTGCGCACGGTGCATGCGGTGACTTTCGCCTACTTCGCCAATACGTTTATTCCACGCAGCGGTGAGCTTGCTCGGTGCGCTGCTCTGAATCAAACCGATGATATTCCGGTGGATCAATTGTTTGGCACGGTGATCAGTGAACGCGTGGTGGACTTTGTCATCCTCATCGCGTTGACGACCATTGCCATCATTGCCAATATACCGGCCTTCTTTCAATTGTTGGAAGGAGCTGAAATGCCTGATGCAACCAATGCGATTGCAGGTGCGGGTGGAATGTTGTTGGTGCTCGGCCTGCTCTGGTTGAAACGAAAATCCCTCTTGGAATTGCCCTTCGCACGGAAGGTAGCATCGTTTCTTAAGGGCATTTGGGAAGGGCTAAATAGCATTCGGCAAATGAGGCGGAAAGGAATGTTCTTGTTCCACACCTTTTTCATTTGGAGCATGTACTTCTTAATGGCTTGGGTGATTTTTAAATCCATCGCTTCGGTTGCATCCATTTCGATTACGGAGGCCCTGTTTATCATGGTCGCTGGCGGTTTTGGAATGGTCATGCCCGCGCCGGGTGGGGTCGGAGCCTATCACTGGGCGGTGATGCTTGGTTTCTCAGCTTTGGGGTATGCTCAAGAATTGGGATTCGCGGTTGCCAACGTGATTTGGATGACACAAACAGCGATGATTGTTGTCACAGGTGGCATTGCTTACCTCGCTTTGATGTGGTTTCGGATTCGTAAAGACCGCGAGCTCCCTTTAACGCCCCCCCGGGGGAAGGGGGGGGGGGGAGCGGGGTTGGGGGCCAGCTGGAGCGAGAGGAGAGGGAGGGGGGGGAGCAGCGGCGTGGGCA
>CAXDQP010000037.1:0-11479 GCA_963991335.1 uncultured Flavobacteriales bacterium | reverse complement strand
GGACCACCCCATTCAGCCCCAGTCGACTTCAAAAATTGATGCGTTGGAAATTATGGGGGTAAATAGCGCAAGTCATTTGATCCTACCGAAAATTTTGGCGGGTGTTTTGATTGTGCCTTTTTTGGTCATCTTGAGCATGGTCCTCGGTGTAGGCGCAGGGGCTTGGATCGGCGTCGCTACAGGGGTGAGCACGCTTGCTGATTTCGAATACGGAATGCAAGTCGACTTCCGGGTTTTCGATGTGTCTTACGCACTGATCAAAACCGTAATCTTCGGTTTTATACTCACAAGTGTATCCGCTTACCATGGCTATTATGCCTCGGGAGGGCCCATTGAAGTGGGGCGTTCCAGTACGCGGGCAGTGGTATGGTCCGTGGTGATCATCATGATTTCCAACCTCGTCATCACCCAAATGTTGCTGAATTAACGGACGAGCGGAATGATTAAACTGCACAACATCTCCAAATCATTTGGTGAGCATCATGTTCTCAAGGATGTATCAGCCTCCTTTGAGCGAGGCAAAGTCAATTTTGTCATTGGGCGCAGCGGAAGCGGAAAGAGCGTTTTGACAAAATGCACGGTTGGCCTCATTGAGCCTGACACGGGGTATGTGGAATATGATGGGCGGGATTTCACCCGAATGTCCTTGAAAGAGCGCAAATCCATTCGACAAGAGATTGGAATGCTCTTCCAGGGAAGTGCCTTGTTTGACAGCATGTCGGTTGAAGAAAACGTGCGGTTTCCGCTGCGGATGTTCAGTGATTTGAGTGAAAAAGACATCCAAATGCGGGCTGCAGCATGCCTCGAAAGGGTGGAGCTTTCGGACGCAGGCGCTCGCTTTCCGTCTGAATGCAGCGGTGGAATGCAAAAGCGCGTTGGCATTGCCCGGGCCATTGCGATGAATCCGAAATATTTGTTTTGCGATGAGCCCAACTCTGGACTTGATCCTCAAACGGCCATTGTCATCGACCAGCTCATCAAAGAAATCACGTTGGAATACCAGATGACAACAGTGGTTATTTCGCACGATATGAATAGCGTCATGGAGGCGAGTGATACCATTCATTTTGTCCACGAAGGGTCCATCCTTTGGAACGGAGATCGGCACCAATTGTTGGAAGGGGGAGTGGCCGAATTGGAATCATTTGTTTTTGCTTCGGACCTCATGCGTCAGATTCGCAAGAACCAATCCAGCGCATGAATCATGGTGGAAGGAGGTCCTCAGAAAATCCCATTGAATTTTAATCGCCGCACGAATGCGGAGATGAATGAAGGCTCTGAGCGCATGCTCGCGCGGTATCAGTCGCGAAGAACGGTGCGGCATTTTTCATCTGACCCACTTCCATTGGAGGTGGTGGAACGCTGCATATTGGCCGCTGGAACAGCTCCATCGGGCGCCCACAAGCAGCCTTGGCACTTTTGCCTCATAACAGACCCCGAAATCAAGAAGAAGATTCGCGAGGCTGCTGAAAAGGAAGAGTATGTCAATTACCACGGCCGCATGTCAGATCGTTGGCTCAAGGACTTGGAGCCCTTTGATACCAATCACATAAAACCCCACTTGGAAGAGGCGCCGGCACTTATAGCCGTTTTCAGGCAAGCTTGGCAACCGGATGAGTTGGACGGTAAGAAGCAGAACTATTACGTGCAGGAGTCGGTGGGAATTGCCTGCGGCATGCTGTTGGCTGCTTTGCACGAATCGGGGATCGCTGCACTGACCCATACACCTTCTCCGATGGCTTTTTTGTGCGACATTTTGGATCGACCAGCCCATGAGAAGGCATTTTTACTCATCCCCATTGGCTTCCCTACAGATGACTGTGAAGTGCCTGATATTGCTAGGAAATCACTCGATGAGATTCGTTCAAATGTGGATGCAGGCAAGAAGTAATTCTGCTGCTTGGGCATAAAATCTTGAATAAACTTCGGTGGTTACCTTTTCCTTTGGTTACTTTGCGCCCCGATAAACAGATTAAAGCTATGTCTGATATTCAAGAAAAAGTAACGGCGATTATCGTCGACAAGTTGGGAGTTGATGCCGGAGAGGTTAACATCGAAGCAAGTTTCACCAATGATTTGGGAGCGGATTCTTTGGACACGGTAGAGCTCATCATGGAATTTGAAAAGGAGTTCAACATTGCCATCCCCGACGACCAAGCTGAAAAGATCAGCACAGTAGGCCAGGCGGTCGACTACATCACAGAGCACGCGAAATAATCCCGGCTCAATGGAGCTCAAGAGGGTTGTTGTGACTGGCCTAGGGGCGATTACGCCCCTGGGTAATGACGTGCCCGCCTATTGGGATGGCCTCATCAACGGTGTGAGTGGCGCAGGCCCCATCACCAAGTTTGACGCTGAAAATTTCAAAACGCAATTCGCGTGTGAAGTCAAAGGCTTTGAAGTCGCAGATTTCTTGGAGCGGAAAGCCTCAAGGAAGATGGATCTTTTCGCCCAGTACGCAGTAGTCTGTTCAGATGAAGCCATCAAGGACGCGGGCCTTCTTGAAGAGGGCGCCGCGAACCCCGACCGGGTAGGCGTCATCTGGGGTTCGGGAATTGGAGGGTTCCAGACGTTCATGACCGAAGCACTGAACTTTCACAAAAGCGATGGTATTCCGCGGTTCAGTCCGTTCTTCATTCCGATGATGATTTCGGACATTGCTGCGGGTCACATCAGCATGCGCCACGGATACAGGGGCCCTAATTTCTGCACGGTTTCAGCGTGTGCGAGTGGCACCAATGCGATGATTGACGCGTTCAATTACATTCGATTGGGCAAGGCGGATGTAATGGTCACGGGTGGATCTGAGGCCGCAGTCACGGAAGGTGGAATTGGAGGCTTCAATGCCCTGAAGGCCCTTTCAACGCGCAATGACGACCCTGCCACCGCCTCACGGCCATTTGATTCCACACGGGACGGTTTTGTCCTTGGAGAAGGCGGAGGTGCGATTATTTTGGAGGATTACGATCATGCCGTGGCTCGTGGAGCAACCATTTATTGCGAAATGGTTGGCGGAGGAATGAGCGCAGATGCCCACCACATAACGGCTCCTCATCCGGAAGGGTTGGGCGCATTGAATGTGATGAAAGCAGCGTTGGATGACGCGGCCATGCATCCATCCGAGGTGGATTATGTCAATGTGCACGGCACATCGACTCCGCTCGGGGACATTGCAGAAACAAAAGCCATTCAAGGTGTTTTCGGAGACCACGCGTACGATCTCAACATTTCTTCGACGAAGTCAATGACGGGCCATTTGTTGGGAGCTGCAGGCGCGATAGAAGGCATTGCATGCATATTGGCCATCAAGAATGGCATCATCCCACCGACGATTAATTTCGAACACTCGGATGACCAGTTGGATCAAAAGCTGGATTTCACATTCAACACAGCCAAAAAGCGCCACGTGCGAGCGGCTTTGTCGAACACATTCGGATTCGGAGGCCACAATGCTTCCGTTTTGTTTCGCGAACTTGCATAACGGTTTTTTTTAGTGGGTTTGCTCAATTCCAAAAGGTTGCGGGGATTGAAATCCCGTGTTTCAAAGCCAAGCACGTTTGATTCCTTTGTGCGCGCAGAATTCGGCGTGAGGCCTTTGCAGCAAGCATGGTATGAAGAGGCGATGACGCACGCTTCGCTATCGCCTGACCTCGAGGATCACCAAAACGCGAACGAGCGACTTGAATTTTTAGGAGACGCCGTGCTCGGGGCGATGGTCGCCAAGCAGGTCTTTGATTCATTCCCCGAAGATGAAGAAGGACCGTTGACCCAACGCAAGGCCCAAATGGTCAGCCGCTAAGCATTGAATCAAATTGGTCTATCGATGGGGGTGGAATCATTCATACGCGCCAATATGGGCAACCGAGGAATTCCCGCCACGGTGGTTGGCAATGCTCTTGAGGCTCTGATCGGTGCAATTTTCATTGATCACGGATACCGAAAAACGGAGCAAGCGGTTCTGCGAATGTTTGAACGGCATCCGGTGAATGCGGGCGCTTTGATGGATTCCGATTTCAAAACCCAAATGCAACAGTGGGCCCAGCAGTCATCGAAATCGTTGGAATACCGATTGATCGGTGAAGCGATGGTTGAAGGCCGAAATGTTTATCAAATGGAATTGGTTTTAGACGGGCACATCATGGGCAAAGGCCAAGGCTTTTCGAAGAAAGGTGCCGAGCAGGCTGCAGCCGAAGACGCAAGGAAGAACATTCCGCTGTAATTGTGGATGTTAATGCTTGTACTATGCCGCTGAAACGTAAATCTCACGGTATATTCGCCACAGATGCAATGGCTTGACGACGATTTTGCAGATTCGTGTGATTTTGAATTGATTGGGTTGAGCAGTCACCTTCCACCCCAGCGGTTCTGTTGGGAGTTGAACCGTTCAATGGGATGGAGTTTGGAATTCAGTCATTTGCTCGAGATCGTGCACAAGAAGAGCAATTCAAGCCATGCTGTATACCGGTTCAATGACACCGGAAATGCAGGTAATGGCGCCTTCCACGTCGTAGAGAATAAGTTGCCAGAAGGGGTCATTGCTCGATTTCAGGGGGCATCTGCGCTGGATTACCTCCTCCATTTGGGGGAAGGATGTGAGCAGGCCGTACGATTGGTTCCTGCGTTGCGCAAAGTGAATGGAGTGAATTATGTCCAGGAATTGGATCCACTGCATTCGGGAGCCATTGAGCATTTGGCTTTGATTGATTTAGAGCCAAAGTTGGATTAGTAAGATTGAAGAGAAAGAAATGAAACGAACGAAAATTGTAGCGACAATGGGCCCCGCTTCCTCGTCAGAGGAAATGCTCAATGCACTCATTCAAGCTGGAATGAATGTGGCGCGATTGAACTTTTCGCATGGCGAATATTCGGTGCACGGGCAAACGGTTGCCAACGTGCGTAAAGTGGATGAAGAATTGGGAACGCACACTGCTTTATTGGCGGATTTGCAAGGTCCAAAGCTTCGCGTATGCGACATTGTCGGTGGTGAAATGAAGTTGGTGAGTGGCGAGGAATTGATCATTCGCACGGGAAATATCGACGGAGAAAATGGCGTGGTTTATACTACCTACGGCCAATTTGCGCGGGATGTGAAGCCCGGCGAACCGGTGCTCATGGACGATGGAAAATTGGAATTGAAAGTATTGGAAACGGATGGCAAAGAGGAAGTCCGATGTGAAATCATTCACGGCGGTAAATTGAAGCCAAGGAAAGGGATCAACTTGCCTTCCACAGCTATTTCGCTTCCGTGCATCACCGAAAAGGACGAAGCTGATTTGGCGTTTGCCTTGGAAAATGATGTGGACTGGGTGGGACTTTCTTTTGTCCGCAACTCGAGCGACATTATTGATCTGCGCAATCGCATCCAAGCGGCAGGAAAGCACGCGCGGATTGTCGCCAAAATTGAGAAGCCAGAAGCCTTAGAGGATTTGGACGAAATCCTGAACATGACCGATGCTGTTATGGTGGCACGTGGTGATTTGGGGGTGGAAATCCCCAAGCAAGAGGTTCCATTGGTGCAGAAAGACATCATTAAGAGGTGCATGTTGCTCGGGCGTCCTGTCATTGTAGCGACGCAAATGATGGAGTCGATGATCGAACATTCGGTTCCTACCCGGGACGAAGTCAAAGATGTTGCCAATGCTGTGCTCGACGGCGCCGATGCTGTATTGTTGAGCGCAGAAACGTCAGTCGGTGCATTTCCGGTGGAGGCTGTGGAGGCGATGACGGATATCTTTCATTCGATGGAAGGCCATGATGCGATGTTCAATCATGAACGTCCGCCATTGAGTCCGGATGACGATCGATTCATTAGTGATAGCATGTGCTACAACGCCTGTCGCCTGGCAAAACGAGTCAATGCGAAGGCCATTGTGACGATGACATTCAGTGGCTACACTGCGGTGCAAGTCTCGAGTCAAAGGCCGAAAGCCCATGTCTACATGTTTACGGCGAATAAAAAAGTGCTGGGACAGATGTCCCTGGTGTGGGGCGTAACGGCGTTTCCGTATTTGAAAATGGTGAGTACCGATCATACCATTGCGGACATCAAGTTCGAGCTGAAGAAAATGGGGGTTGTGACCAAGGGGGATTTTGTCATTCACCTCGCGAGCATGCCCATTGCCGAAGCTGGAATGACAAACATGGTCAAGCTGAGTCAAGTGTAGAAAAATCAGCAGTTTAGTATTCGCATCCTCCTTGGGTTGGTGCTATCTTCGCGGCAGCGCTCACGCGCAATGTAATGGCCATCAGCATGAGTGATTCTCCCCAACAATCTTATTTCCCTGAGCGGGGTTCTTTGAATTTGCCAGACGTCGCAAGTGATATCTTGCAACGTTGGGAGCGTGACGACACGTTCCAGCGCAGCATTGATACGCGCCCGGAAGACCGTCCTTATGTGTTTTTTGAAGGCCCGCCGTCAGCCAATGGCAAACCGGGAATTCACCACGTAATGGCCCGCGCAATCAAAGATATTTTTTGCCGATTCCACACACTCAAAGGGTACCGCGTGGAACGCAAAGCGGGATGGGATACCCATGGATTGCCGGTTGAACTGGGTGTCGAAAAGGAACTCGGGATCACCAAGGAAGACATTGGTGTCAAACTGACCATCGAAGAATACAATGAAGCGTGCCGAAAGGCCGTGATGCGGTATACGGATATCTGGAATGATCTGACTCATAAGATGGGATACTGGGTGGATATGGAGTCGCCGTATGTGACTTACGAGAACAAGTACATTGAAAGTGTCTGGTGGTTGTTGAAGCAACTGGACAAGAAAGATTTGCTTTACAAAGGCTATACCATTCAGCCTTACAGCCCGGCAGCGGGAACCGGATTGAGTTCTCATGAGCTCAATCAACCCGGTGCCTACCAAGATGTGAAGGATACGACGGTCGTTGCTCAATTTCGGGCGCTCCCGGACTGCGCTGGACGCATTCTGGAACATGCGGGTTCTGAAAAAGCGGATGAACTGGCGCATCTTCCGGTGGACTTCTTGGCTTGGACCACCACTCCCTGGACGTTGCCTTCCAACACGGCCTTAACGGTTGGTCCCACCATTGTTTATGCTTTGGTGGTGACGAAAAATCGGTACACGCAAGAAGAAGGCATAGTGGTTTTGGCTTCGGAACTGGTTGGAAAACATTTCGGAGGGAAAAAAGCACCTGAACACGAAGTCATTGCACAGATCAAAGGCACCGATTTGTGTGGAGCACGTTACGAGCAATTGCTGGATTGGGCGGAACCCATGGAGCATGTAGAGCAGGCATTTCGCGTCATCCCAGGGGATTTTGTCACGACCGAAGATGGAACGGGAATTGTACACACGGCACCGACTTTTGGAGCGGATGATGCCCGAGTCGCTTCCGCCGCGGGTGTTCCGCCGCTGCTGGTGGACGATGGTTCGGGTCATGGTGTGCCGCTGGTGGACATGCAAGGCCGTTTCCGAGCAGGCGTTGGACCATTCGCGGGGCGGTTTGTGAAGCAAGAGTACTACGAAGCGAACGAAGCTCCGGAACGTTCTGTAGACGTTGAGATTGCCATCTTATTGAAGGAGCGAAGTCAAGCCTTTTTGGTCGAGAAATACGAGCACAATTATCCGCATTGCTGGCGAACAGATAAGCCGGTGTTGTATTATCCGTTGGACAGCTGGTTCGTGCGCTCCACGGCGGCAAAGCAGCGTATGCAAGAGCTGAATGACACCATCCGGTGGAAGCCGGCCAGTACAGGCAGCGGACGGTTTGGAAAGTGGTTGGAAAACCTGAATGATTGGAACTTGAGTCGCTCGCGTTTTTGGGGCATTCCAATTCCCATTTGGTCCACCGAAGACGGTTCCGAGCGAATTTGCATTGGTTCGGTGGAAGAGTTGAAAGAGGCTTGTGCAGCATCTATGCAAGCCGGTTTGATGCCATCCAATCCGTTGCAAGAATTTGCACCTGGGGACATGTCCAAGGAGAATTACGAAGCATTTGACCTTCACAAGCACTCCGTGGACGGCATTGTGCTGGCGTCGTCCAAAGGTGAACCCATGCGCCGAGAAGCCGATTTGATTGATGTTTGGTTCGATAGCGGATCCATGCCCTACGCCCAGTGGCATTATCCGTTTGAAAACAAGGATCGAATTGACGGAGCAAAGTCTTTTCCAGCGGACTTCATTGCGGAAGGAGTGGATCAAACCCGGGGATGGTTTTACACGTTGCACGCCATCGGTACCATGGTGTTCGATTCCGTGGCGTACAAGAGTGTTGTGAGCAATGGATTGGTACTGGACAAGCAAGGGCTAAAAATGTCCAAACGATTGGGCAATGCGGTTGACCCGTTTGAAACACTCGAGAAATACGGCCCGGATGCAACGCGTTGGTACATGATCAGCAATGCGCAACCTTGGGACAACCTGAAGTTTGATGCGGACGGTATTGTTGAGGTGCAACGTAAGTTTTTTGGCACGCTGCACAACACCTACAACTTCCTCGCGCTTTACGCTAAAATTGACGGCTACAGTGGGAGCGAGGCCCTGATTTCTGTGCAGGACCGTCCGGAGATTGATCGTTGGATCCTCTCGCGGTTGCATTCCTTGATCCAGGATGTGGATGCGGCTTACGGGGAATTGGAGCCCACCAAAGCTGCACGCGCCATTCAGGAATTCACCATTGATGAACTGTCCAATTGGCATGTCCGATTGTCGCGTAGGCGCTTTTGGAAAGGGGAGATGAGCGATGACAAATTGAGCGCGTATCAAACCTTGCACGAATGCCTGAAGACCCTTGCGATCATGGCTTCACCAATTGCACCTTTTTATTGCGATCGATTGCACCACGACATCAATCCGGGGGCAGATTCGGTTCACCTCATGGCATTTCCGGAAGTGGATGCGGAGTGCTTTGATCAAGAATTGGAGGAACGGATGAAATTGGCCCAACAGATCAGTTCCCAGGCGCTTTCGCTGCGGAAACGCGAAAAAATCCGTGTCCGGCAGCCGCTGCGGCGCATCCTTGTTCCTGTGCTGGATGAAACGGTGGAGCGCCGAATTCGTGCAGTCGAGCAGTTGATTTGCGGAGAAATTAATGTCAAAAAGGTGGAGGTACTGAAGGATGAATCGGATTCAGAAGTCTCCATTGTAAAGCGCGTGAAGCCTGATTTTAAGGCCTTGGGTCCTCGCTTCGGAAAACGGATGAAATCTATCGCAGCCGCTGTGAATGCAATCGACGCTGATGGAATCATAGCCTTGGAGCGAAACGGCGAAATCGAGGTGCTTCCTGAAGACGGACAGGGCCCTGCTGTGATTTCAACTTCGGATGTGGACATCATGACCGACGACATCCCAGGTTGGTTGGTTTCAAGTGCATCGGGCGTGACGGTAGCGCTGGACATCACATTGGACGAAGAATTACGTTCTGAAGGATTTGCAAGGGAATTGATCAACCGCGTCCAGAACGTACGCAAAGACCACGGTTTGGAGGTCACAGACAAGATTAAATTGACCCTTGACGCCAGGGACGATATTCGTTCGGCGATTGAAGGCAATTTGGATTATATTCGGGTCGAAACTCTCACGGATGTGGTCAGTTGGCAGAAGCCTGCAGACGGCACAGAAGTGGATTTGGGCGATGGGATTACCCTGCACATTGGAGTAGAAAAATTGAACGGAACATTGAGCAATGGCTGAAACACGATACACGGACACAGACTTGAAAGAATTTCAAGATTTGATCGACAACAAGTTGAAAACGGCACGTGAGAATTACGACGAGTTGCAACGCGCGCTTTCGCATCAAGACGACAACACCACCGATGACACCTCTCCCACGTTTAAGATGATGGAGGATGGATCGGAAACGATGAGTCGTGAAGAGACCGCTCAGTTGGCTGCGCGTCAAGAGAAATTCATTCGGAATTTGGAGAATGCATTGCTTCGCATCCGAAACAAGACCTACGGCATTTGTCGGGTCACCGGTAAGTTGATTCCGAAGGAACGCCTGCGATTGGTGCCCCATGCAACGATGTCGATTGAAGCGAAGAACAAGCAATAATCGCCCACAACCCCAGTCCATTGCAGACCCCCAGAACCTTTTTAGGCTGGATTTTTTTGGTTGTTCTGCCCCTTTTGGTGAGCGACCAATTGATTAAGATCTGGATCAAACTGAATTTTGCAGTTGGTCAGCGTACTTCATTCGTCCCGGGAGTTTTGGAGCTGCAATTCATTGAAAACGAAGGGATGGCTTTCGGATGGGCATTGCCTGGGGTAACCGGCAAATTGGTGCTCACGATTTTCCGCTTAGTAGCGGCGATTGGCATTGGGTATTATTTGAGCAAGCTCGTGCGCTCGGGGGTCCACAAAGGATTACTGACCTGCGTGTCATTTGTTTGGGCAGGAGCCATTGGGAACATCATCGATAGCGCTTTCTACGGCCAGTTGTTTACGCGAAGTTCATGGGGCATGATGGCAGACTGGGCCGAAAAATCAGAAGGGTATGCGCCCTTTTTGATGGGCAATGTGGTCGATATGTTTCATTTCATTGTGCGATGGCCCGCATCATTTCCCATTGAATCGTTGGCCGGTCGGGAAGTTTTCCCGCCCATCTGGAATTTGGCTGACGCGGCCATTTCATGTGGTGTGATTGCCATTCTCATCGGTCAGCGCGCCTTCTTTGGAGAAGCGAGTGAAACGCCGGGACCAATGAAAAGTGGAGAGGAGGAGTCTGCGGATTGAGATCTTTCGTCGCTCAGAACGCTAAACCTCCACCGGTTCTACCCAATCGCCGTGGGACCGAATCAGGTCCACGAGTGCTTCTACCGCTCGGTCTTCTGGAACATTGCGCTCCACCACTTCTTTTTCTTTGTACAGGGTGATTTTTCCAGGCCCTGTCCCGACGTATCCGTAATCGGCATCTGCCATTTCGCCCGGTCCATTGACAATGCACCCCATGATGCCAATTTTGACGCCTTTCAAATGAGAGGTCACGGAGCGAATTTTGGCAGTGGTCTCCTGCAGATCAAAGAGGGTTCGCCCGCAGCTGGGGCAGCTGATGTATTCGGTTTTGGAAATGCGTGTTCGTGTCGCCTGGAGGATTCCGAAGGCGGTTGAATTGCGCAATTGAAGAGAAGCTTGATTGCCTGCCATCCATATGCCATCGCCAAATCCATCCAGCAAAGGAGCACCCAAATAAACAGAGGCAAAAAGCTGAAAAGATTCGTCGTCCAGATCGTCTAGTTTTCGGGTGAGAAGCACAGGAACGTCGCACTTCATCTGGTCCAATTGCATGCAGCAACCCCGCAGATCCGCCATGGCATGCGCGCTCGAAGTCTCCAGTGCGAGGACAATATCTTTTCGACCTTTTAAGCGTGAAACGAATGCCTCCGTCAAATCTGCTTTTTTCGCCTGAATAAAATGAACGTCCGAATTGGCTTCCGGATTCCAGGTGGCTGCCGACCAAAGGGGGTAATGGCGCTTAGCGCCTCTCCAGTCTGCGGCATCTTGAAT